>JANNNF010000204.1:0-6268 GCA_031398405.1 Rhodobacterales bacterium
GGCAACAACGTTCCGGACAACGCAGCGATCTACACGGGCGTGAATCAGCTGAAGATCGATGGCTGCCCGAACCACCTGCCCGTGGTCAACGGTCAGCGGATGGTCGGCTTCGACGTGGCTCAGAGATATCTTCGGGCGTGATATTCAGCGCGGGCAACAGGCGCAGCACGTTGTCGGCGGCGGCAACAGTCAACACGTGCTGGGCATAGCCCGCCTTGACCACATCGGTGTTGGCGGCCACGCATTTCAGCCCCAGCATCAGGCCATGGCCGCGCACTTCGGCAAACACTGTGGGGTGGCTGGCAACCAGCCCTTCGAGCCCCTGTCGGAACTGGGCGGCGCGGGCATTCACCTGAGCCAGAAACGCATCGTCCGACACCAAGCCCAGAACCGCCGCCCCAACCGCACAGCCCAAAGGATTGCCACCGTAAGTCGACCCG
The DNA here is from genome assembly GCA_031398405.1 of Rhodobacterales bacterium. Taxonomy (GTDB): domain Bacteria; phylum Pseudomonadota; class Alphaproteobacteria; order Rhodobacterales; family Rhodobacteraceae; genus JANNNF01. Next base: position 441 of record JANNNF010000204.1, read on the forward strand.
TGCGTGCCAGCCACCATCCCCGCTGCCGCACGTTCGGTCGCCAGAACCGCGCCCAACGGAAAACCTCCGCCGATGCCTTTGGCGACCATCATGATGTCGGGCGTGATGCCCGCCCATTCATGTGCGAACAACCGGCCGGTGCGGCCCATGCCGCATTGCACCTCGTCAAAAATCAGCAAGGTGCCGGTCGCGTCACACAGATCGCGCAGACCTTTGAGGCACTGATCGGGGATCGACCGGATGCCGCCTTCGCCTTGCAACGGTTCTACCATGACGGCGCAGGTCTGATCGGTGATGGCCGCGATCAAGGCATCATGGTCGCCCCATTTGATCTGCCGGAAGCCCGGCATCAGCGGGCCAAAACCCTTGACCATTTTCTCGGATCCGGCGGCGGCAATCGCCCCGGTCGACCGGCCATGGAACGCGCCTTCCAGTGTCAGAATCTCGACCCGCTGGGGCTGGCCGTTGTCGTAGTGGTACTTGCGGGCCATCTTGATCGCCAGTTCCGCGGCCTCGGTGCCGGAATTGGTGAAAAATGCGGTGTCGGCAAAGGTCAGATCCACCAGCATTGCTGCCAGCCGTTCCTGTTCCGGGATGCGGTAGAGGTTCGATACATGCCACAGCTTGGCCGCCTGCTGCGAAATCACCCGGACCAGTTCGGGATGCGCATGGCCAAGCGCGTTGACCGCGATGCCCGCCCCAAGGTCGAGATAGCGGCCGCCATCTTCGGCGGTCAGCCAAGAGCCTGCGCCCGACACAAAGGCCATCGGCGCGCGGTTATAAGTGGGCAAAACGGCAGTGATCATGGGATGTACCCTTTTCGCATGAAGGCCTGGGGAAAACCGTGGCCGTATGATCTGTCAACGTAGGGAAGCGCCCGTGCGTGGGCAATACGAAACCATGCACCTTAACGGCGTCGGGGATGGGCAATCTGGGTCATCCGGCTGGTCATCGCGGGTGCATAGCAAAGGCTTGCCGCAAATGGAACCCTGTTTGCGGCACCACCTGCGCAGAAATGTGCCCCGATGCAGGCGGCAGGGGGGCCGCAACTGCCAGCACCGCTTGATCTTACTGCCCCCGCCTTGTATGCCACGCTGTCATACCTACATGGGCATCTTGCGGCCCGACCGTTCTGAAAACCTGCCAGCCCGAAAAGCGGAGACCCCTGATGTCCTGGACCGATGAGCGCGTTGAGACGCTTAAAAAGATGTGGGCCGAAGGCCAGTCGGCCAGCCAGATCGCCAAGGAACTGGGCGGCGTCACCCGCAACGCGGTGATCGGCAAAGTGCACCGCCTGGGCCTGTCTAACCGTGTGGGCGGTGCCAAGGACGAAGAAGAGGAAGTGCCGGTGGCGGTGGCGGCCCCGGCGGCCCCGGCACCCAAACCTGCAGTGGTCGAAGCTGCGCGCCCCGCCGAGCCTGCGCCGCGCCCGGTCGCGCAGCCTGCCCCGGCTGCGGCACCGGTGCCGGGCACCAACGTGACGCCAATGCCGATACGCAAGGTGATCATCCCCGCAGGTCAGCCGCTGCCGCCGCAACCCAGCCTGAACGAGATCAGCCCCGAGGCTCTGGCATCAGTGCGTGAAGTTGAAAAGCACGCCAAGCGACTGACCCTGATGGAATTGACAGAACGCACCTGCAAATGGCCGATCGGCGACCCTGCCACTGATGATTTCTGGTTCTGCGGCCTGCCGTCCTTGCCCGGCAAGCCTTATTGCGAGGCGCATGTCGGTGTGGCGTTTCAGCCCATGTCGGCCCGGCGCGACCGGCGCCGTTAAGTCTGCGCGGCTGTCAGGGACAGGTTTCCTGCCAGCCGCGATTGTCAAAACTCCAGCACAGCCCCTGCGCCTCTGTGGCCTCATAGAGGCGGTCAAATGGCTGTGCCTGTGCCCCCGGATTGCAGGCCAGAGTTTTCAACACGTCTTCGTCTTGCAAAACATTGACGCCATACGCGGGGCTTTTGTCGGGGGACATTTTGTCAACGCTCTGCCACACCTCATAAGCGTAGCCCGCGTTATGAAACGTAATGCTGTCAGACATATAGCGCCCGATGCCGTTCCATGGGGTATAGGGTCCATCCGAAAGCGGCACCGTCAGGTCCAGTTCAGCCGCCTTACCGCGTTTGCCATAGGAATAGGTGACACTATCGCCTGACAGACAGACCGTTACCTGCCGCGATGCGCCTGTGGAGCAGGCCAGCAGCACCTCGTCACACGCCTGTGCCTGCATCGGCACCGTCACGGCCAGTGCGCAGATCAAACCCCGCATCGGTCAGTCCCCCCCCAACAGCCCTTCCAGCAGTTTGGTCGCTTCGTCGTCCAGCGCCTCTTGTGCACGGCGTCGGGCGGCGTCTTTCAGCGATTCGCCTTCCAACGGCTTTATCCCGAGCTCCTCTTGCAATTTGATCGCAAGTTGCGCCTTTGCGTCGGCTTCGGCCTGCTTGACTTGCGCTTTCAGGCGGGCCTCCAGCGCCTTGGCCTCGGCCTCCATCTTTTCGCGGGCGATGGATTCCAAATCGAGGCGGAATTTCGGAGCAGCCCAAGGCCCGGTGATCAGCAGGGGCACCATGATGCCGCCGGTCCCGTCACTTTTCGCCATCGCAATAGGGCGCAGACGGTAGTCCAACACCCGAGCGCCCAAGCCCACAGTGCCTGACCCGGTGGCCGTTACATAAGGTGCGGCAAGTTTCAGATCATCATTCGACAGTACCCCGCCCGCAATGCTGAACGAGGCTGACACACCGTCGAAAATGGTCTTCTGGCCCGCGCCCACATAATTCGGGTCAAGCGTGCGCAACATGCCTGCCACGTCCAATCCGCGCAGTTCACCCTTGCCCAAGGTCAGCGACCCCGAGCCTTCCAGACCCCGCATCAAGGCATCAACCGAATTGCCGACCCCCAGAAACTTCAGCCGCAAATCCCCGTTTCCGATCAGCCGGTCATAGCCCGCCGCGTCCTGCAACAAGGGCTGCATCGCAAGCCCCGCCAGCACCAGATTGCCGCCAAGTGACAGCCCACCCCGCCCGTTGACCACAAACTGCCCGGTGATTTGCCCGCCATAGGCAGCCATTTCACGCACGTCGAAGACCGCCCGCGCGCGGTCAATCGTCACTTTGACGCGTGTGGGGCCCAGCTTGACCTGCCCCAGATCGACCGATGTCGCAACCAAAGCCACAGCGGCATCAACCGCACCCAGACCCGACACATCCATCGTATCCGTAGGCCAACCTGCACTGCCTTGCCCCGCATCCCCCGTCGCCGTGCCAGACGATTGCGTCAGCACCAGATCGCCCGCTGCCAGTTGCGCCGTGATCTTGGGGCGGGGGCCATCTGTAGAAACATCGGCATCACCTGTTAGCATCATGCCATCCAGCGCCAGTTTGGCCCCGCGAAGGTTGATTAACCCGGCCTCTGTCACGGTAAGCGCGGCGCTGAGGGTGGCGGCTTTGGGAAACGACGGTGCCCCTGCCCCAGCCAAGGCCGCAACCGACGCCAGATCCCCCAGGTCAGCCTGCACATCGCCTTCGGCCAGCAAGGGTGCCAACCCCATTCTGCCCGCGAACCCGACCTTTGATCCACCAATCACAAGGTCTGCGGTCACCGGCACCACCCGGCCTTCGGTAAAGGCGGAAAAAACCGCCGCCGTAACGGTGCCCGACACCACCTGCCCATTCTGCACCGCAGACCCCGTTACCGTAACCGGTCCTGTAAAATCCGGGATAGCGGCTTCAACCTCAACCGCGTCCAGCGCGACACTGGTGTCTGCCTTGTGGTCAATAAAACGGAAACTGCCACCCTTCACCACGCCCTTGGCCAGCGTGAAAGCCCGCCCTGCACCCGGCGTCTCGGTCGTCACAGTGCCATCACTGCCACCGCCGCCAAACACCCAGTTTTCCCGACCATCCTTGGCGCGCTCCAGCAACAGTGCGGGGTTGACCATCTCTACCCCGGTGATTGTAATGGTGCCCGCAATCAGATCAGACATATCCAGATTGATCGACAAGCCATCGGCCACCAACATCGGGCCTTCTTTGGACCAGTCGGCGTTATCAATGCGCACAGCACCGGTCTGCACCCCAAGAGTAGGCCAGAACACCGGCTTGACGGCCCCTTCGATGACCAAAGCCCGCCCCGTCAGTTTCTGAAACTGCGCCGAGGCCGCCCCTGCCACCCGGTCCGTCGGGATCAGCGCGACCATGCCCACCACAACCAGAACCAATGTCAGCAAAACCGACACGAGGCCAACGATCCACCGCACGACAGCACCCCCGATTTACACCCGTTATCAGCAGCCTATGCCCTGCCACCCCCGATTGCCAACCCGGCATGCTGTCAGAGGCCGCAAAACACCAAAAAGACTGCCGTAAGAAAACGCGCGCAAGCCGCATGCGTTCCGTCAGTTCACCGCCACGGGTTTTGACCGCATCCGGGCCACAGTTTCCCGCTCGGCGCGCTTGCACAAATTTGGCGGCAGGCCCCGGTCCAGCAGGTCCATATCGGCCAGAACCATTTCACCCATCCGCTTGAACGCAATGTCCAGCGCCCCGGCCCGGTGCGCGGACAACAAGAACCCGTCGATGCCCCGCACCGGATGATCGGCCGCCAAAGGCTCGTCCGGGTACACGTCTGACGCGGCCAGAATATGCCCTGACCGCACCGCCGCCATCAGCGCAGAAAAATCGACTACATCGGCGCGCGACAGCAAGATGAACGCAGCCCCGGGGCGCATGGCGGCAAAAGCCTCGGCCCCCAGAAATCCCTTGTTTTCCGACGTGACGCCTGCGGTGACAAACACCACATTGCTGCTGGCCAGCAGGGTCGGCAGATCCACCGCCCGCGCCTCAGCCTCATGGATGCGCGCGGCAGGCAACCATGGATCGTAGATCGACAGGCGCGGGCGGAACCCCTGCAACACGCGCGCCACCGCCCGGCCCAGATCGCCAAAGCCCACGATCCCCACCTCGGCCCCGGTCAGCAGCCGGGCCTGCGCATTGCCATCGCCCCCCCACTTCTCTGCCCCAACCCGGAACGCCGCATCCGCCCCGTGGATATTGCGCAACAGGCTTAACGCAAACCCCAACCCGATCTCGGCCACAGGTTCTGCAAACACAGCCCCCGTCGTCACCACATGGATGCCGCGGGCAAACACCTGATCATAGGGCATGTTGTTGATCAGATTGCTTTCCACATTGAATATACAGCGCAAATTCGCAAGCCGTGCCAGCAGAGCCGCATCCAGTGGCGGCTGCCCGATGATATAGCGGGCCTGCATCAGCACATCATCCGGCAATGCGGCCAAACCTTCATCCGTAGTCTCAACCACCCGGTAGCGCGCGCGCAGTTCGGCCAACAGGTCTGGCACAAAGATCAGATCAAGGCTGCGCGGCAACGGGCAAGACAGGATCAGGGGCAGGTCGGTCATGGCGGTCTCCAACGCATTTGGCCGACAATGGCCCGTGGCCCTACCCCGCCGCAAGCCCAGATCCGCTCAGCCCGGCTTTGCCAGCGCGCCGCGTTTTGGCCCCCCGATGGCACCGGGGTGGGCGGGTGGGAGGTGCCTGAGGGGGGCCAACCTCGCCCCTACCAATCGCACCCGTTTCCCGCTATAGGCTGGCCGCATGTCCCAGAACCCGCCCAACCTCCGCCCTGATCTTGCGCCACGCCCGCGTTTCAGCGAACCCGCCCGTGTGGGCCAGCCCACCATTGGCATGGTCAGCCTCGGCTGCCCCAAGGCCTTGGTGGACAGCGAACGCATCCTGACCCGCCTGCGCGCCGAAGGCTATGCGATCAGCCCGGATTACGCCGGCGCGGATGCGGTGATCGTCAACAC
>JANNNF010000236.1:0-4272 GCA_031398405.1 Rhodobacterales bacterium
ATCACCGGCAGGCCAAGCTGGCGGGCGGCGATCAGCTTGGCCTCCGCCCCCGCGCCTCCTGCGTTCTTGGCTACGATATGACTGATCTTGTGGGCCGTCAGCAGGGCCAGATCATTGGCAAGCGTGAACGGCCCCCGGTCAAGGATCACAGTGCAATCGGGCAAGGGCGGGGCCTCTGGCGGATCAACCAGCCGCAACAGGTAGTGGTGGTCTCGCGCCTCGAATGCGGCGAGCGTCTGCTTGCCGATGGCCAGAAACACCCGGGATGGCGTGTCGGGCAGGGCGGCTGCGGCGGCGTCGGTATCAGGCACATGGGTCCAGTCGTCACCCGCCTCAGTGACCCAAGGTGCGCGTTCCAGCGCCAGCAGGGGGGTACCCGTCGCCTCGCACGCGGCGACAGCATTGTGGGTCATCCCTGCAGCAAAGGGATGGGTGGCATCGACGACATGGGTAATGCCCTCACGCACCAGATAATCCGCCAAGCCCTGAGTTCCGCCAAAGCCGCCAATCCGTTGCGGCAAAGGCTGCGCCACCGGTGCCGCTGTGCGACCGGCATAGGAAAACAGGGCGTCCACGCCGTCAGCGGCCAGACGGCGGGCCAGCGCGCTGGCTTCGGTCGTGCCGCCCAGCAAAAGGACGCGTGGCATGTCTGATGGCATTTCGCCCCCTTGGCTGACCCTGATCGGGCTTGGCGAAGATGGACTGGCGGGCCTGACCAGCGCAAGCCGTGATGCGCTGGCCCGGGCCGATGTGGTGTTCGGCGGGCCGCGTCATCTGGAATTGGCGGGGGTTGGCATGCGGGGGCAGGCGTGGCCGCTGCCGTTTGACGCAGGCCCGGTGCTCGCATTGCGGGGGCGGGCGGTGGTGGTGCTGGCCTCTGGCGATCCATTCTGGCACGGCGTTGGCGGCACGCTGGCCGCGCATCTGCATGCCGGCGAATGGGTCTGCCATCCGGGGCCATCGACGCCGTCACTGGTCGCCGCACGGCTGGGCTGGCGGCTGGAGGAGACGGCGCTGTTGGGCCTGCACGCCGCGCCCTTTGCGCGCATGATCCCGCATCTGCACTGCGGCGCTCAGATCATCGCCACCCTGCGCGACGGGGCGGCCCCGCTTGAATTGGCCGCTTGGCTGGTGGGTCAAGGGTTCGGGTCCTCGACCCTGCATGTGCTGGAACGGATTGGCGGGCCGCAGGAACGCATCCGCACCAGCCCCGCCGCAGGATTTGCGCTGACCGGTATTGCGGCCCCGGTGACGGTGGCGATCACCGCCAAGGGTCTGGGCTTGCCGCGCAGCGCGGGCCTGCCGGACGACGCGTTTCAGCATGACGGCCAGATCACCAAGAGACCCATTCGGGCGATGACCCTGGCCGCCCTTGCCCCCCGTCCGGGCGAGGTGCTGTGGGACATCGGGGCAGGCTCGGGGTCGGTGTCGGTGGAATGGTGCCTTGCGGGGGGAACGGCACAGGCGGTGGAGGCGAAACCTTCGCGCGTTCTGAATATTCGCGCCAATGCTGCCCTTTACGGGGTAGATCATCGCCTGACCGTTATCGAGGGCACAGCGCCCGGTGCAATGGCGGGCCTGCCCGCGCCCGATGCTATCTTTGTTGGCGGTGGCATGGATGCGGCGCTGTTTGCGGTGCTGCAGCCAAGGCGCGACACCAGACTGGTCACCAATGCGGTCACGCTGGAAACCGAGGCATTGCTGACCCAGCTTCACGCCAGCCATGGCGGCACCCTGCTGCGGATAGATGTTGCAACCGCAACCCCCTTGGGCCGCATGCGCGGCTGGACCGCTGCCCGCCCGGTGGTGCAGTGGAGTGTGACTCTATGATCGCCGTTGGCATCGGCTTTCGCAGTTCCGCGCCGCTCGCGTCGTTGCAGGCGGCGCTAACGCTGGTGATGGCGCAGGCCGCACTCCGACCGCAGGTGGTGGCAACTGCTGCCGCCAAAGCCACCGCCCCGCAGATCACCACGCTTGCACACACCCTTGACCTGCCTGTGCGGGCGGTGGATGTGGCGGGGATGAACACGCCAACGCAGAGCCCCCAATCGCAGCGTACCTATGCCACCGGATCGGTGGCCGAGGCGGCGGCCTTGCTCGCCGCAGGCCCCGGCGCGCGGCTGATCGTGGGGCGCGTTACCTCACCCGATGGCATGGCGACCGCCGCACTTGCACAAGGACCAGACCCATGACCGTTCATTTCATCGGTGCCGGCCCCGGCGCGCCGGACCTGATCACCTTGCGCGGGCGCGACCTGATCGCGGCTTGCCCGGTGTGCCTGTACGCGGGGTCGCTGGTCCCCGAGGCACTACTGGCCCATTGCCCACCCGGTGCCCGCATCGTGAATACGGCGTCGCTGAGCCTTGATGAGATCGTCGCTGAAGTTTCTGCCGCCCACAAACAAGGCCATGATATCGCACGGCTTCATTCTGGCGATTTGTCGGTGTGGTCGGCCATGGGCGAACAGCTTCGCCGCCTGCGCGATCTGGACATCCCTTATACAGTCACACCCGGCGTGCCATCATTTGCCGCTGCTGCTGCTGCTATCGGGGCGGAACTGACCCTGCCGGGGGTAGCGCAATCGGTGATCCTGACCCGCACTTCGGGGCGGGCGACCGCGATGCCAGCAGGTGAAAACCTGGCGGCCTTTGCGGCGACGGGGGCGACGCTGGCCATCCATTTGTCGGTGCATGTGCTGGACAAGGTGGTGGCCGACCTGACCCCGCATTATGGCGGTGATTGCCCGGTTGCCGTGGTCTGGCGTGCAAGCTGGCCCGATCAGCGCATCGTGCGCGCCACGCTTGCCACTCTGCAAACCGCCATCGGCGCCGAGATGGAGCGCACCGCCCTGATCCTGGTCGGTCATGCCATTGCGGCCGAGGATTTCGCCGAAAGCAGGCTCTACGCGGGCGATTATGACCGCCGCTATCGCCCGGTGGGCACCGCGCCACGATTCCCAGACGCGTCATGACACCTCCGGGCCTGATCATAGCCGCCCCGGCATCCGGCACCGGCAAAACCACGCTGACCCTTGGGTTGCTTGCCGCATTCCGGGCGCAGGGTCTGGTGGTGCAGCCGTTCAAATCGGGGCCCGATTACATCGACCCTGCGTTTCATACGGCAGCGGCGGGGCGGGTGTCGGTAAACCTTGACACCTGGGCGATGGGGCGCGACCGGATCATGGGGCTGGCCTCGGCGGCGTCGGGGGCGGACTTGATCTTGGCCGAAGGCTCGATGGGCCTGTTTGACGGGGTGGCGCAAGCCGGGGCATCGGGTCGTGGCGCATCGGCCGATCTGGCGGCACTGATGAACTGGCCGGTGGTACTGGTGCTGGATGTGTCGGGGCAGGCGCAATCTGCGGCCGCAACGGCGCTTGGCTTTGCCAGTTATCGCCCGGACGTGCAACTGGCGGGGGTGGTTCTGAACAAGGTCGCGAGCGCCCGGCATGAGGCGTTGGTGCGCGACGGTATGGCCCGGGCAGGGATCACGGTGTTTGGTGCCCTGCCGCGTAATAAGGATGTGTCGCTGCCCGAACGCCATCTGGGGCTGGTGCAGGCGGGCGAGCATCCGGCATTGGCCGCCCATATCGCCACGGCGGCGGCATTTATCGCCGATCACGTCGATCTCGCCACTTTGCGTGCGGCGGCGGCGGGTGGCGATGTGATCCACACGCCTTTGCCCATTCCGCCACCTGCTGACCGTATCGCCTTGGCACAGGATGCCGCATTCAGCTTTACCTACCCGCATTTGCTGAACGGCTGGCGCAAGGCGGGGGCCACCATCTTGCCGTTTTCCCCACTTGAAGATCAGGCCCCAGACCCGTCAGCAGGGGCAGTCTGGCTGCCCGGCGGCTATCCTGAACTGCATGCAGGGCGGCTGGCAGGGGCGCATAAGTTCCGCTCTGGGTTGGCGGATTTCGCGCGCACCCGCCCCGTGCATGGCGAGTGTGGCGGCTACATGGCTATGGGGGCCGCGTTGATTGATGCGCAGGGCGTGTCGCACCCCATGGCGGGGTTGCTGGGCCTTGTCACCAGCTTTGCCAAACGCAAGATGCACCTCGGCTACAGGCGCGCGCAATTACTGACCCCGATCCCCGGCCATGCGTCCGGCACCCTGATGGGGCACGAGTTTCACTATGCCAGCATCACCGACCAACCCGATGCAGCCCTTGCCCATGTGACCGATGCCAACGGGGCGGCTGTCGCGGAAACCGGATCGACCCGGTTGCAATCCATGGGCGGTCGCAGCACTGGCACCTTCTTTCACCTGATC
>JANNNF010000253.1:0-3591 GCA_031398405.1 Rhodobacterales bacterium
AACCTCAAAGAGAGCGGGGCCGGGAGCCCGTCGGCGCTGCTTGCGGAATTCGTGGATGCTGGCCGGCTGTCGCTGGAGGCGCTGACGACATCGATGGATGAAGTCGCGCTCAATCAGGCTGTTGCCTTGTTGACGCAGGCGGAAACCGTGCATGTGGTGGGCCTGCGACGCGCCTTTCCGGTAGCAACCTATCTGGCCTATGTGTTTGAAAAAATGGCGGTCCCCTGCATGTTGCATAATGGTATCGGCAAGTTGGATCACCGCTTTGCCCTGCGCCCCGGTGATGCGGTGCTGGCGATTACCTTTGCGCCCTATTCCGAAGAAACTATCCAGTTGGCACAGGATGCCCAAGGGCGAGGCCTGCCGGTTGTTGCGCTGACCGACTGTCTTACCAGCCCGCTGGTGCGCAGTTCAGATGCGATCCTGACGGTGACTGAGGTGGATTTTGGCGCGTTCCGATCCTTGTCGGCGACCCTTGCGCTGGCGATTGCGTTAGCGGTTGCAGTGGGGTCGGCGCGCGGCTGAATTTCGGGCAAGCTTTGCAGAAAACTCTTTCACTGCTGCTAAAAATGGAATATTTGTTCCATTAGCTTTAAAAGGTCTGAGCCTTGTCTGAGGCTGTGTTGAGGAGGAAGCCATGAAGTCGCTGGATGTGATCACCATTGGCCGGTCGTCGGTGGATCTTTACGGCGCGCAGGTCGGCGGGCGACTTGAAGACATGGGGTCATTCCAGAAATACATCGGCGGCAGCCCGACCAACATGGCGGCAGGCACTGCCCGTCTGGGGTTGAAATCGGCGCTGATCACCCGGGTTGGCAATGAACATATGGGCCGCTTTATCCGCGAAGAACTGGCGCGCGAAGGTGTTGATGTGCGTGGCGTGGTCACTGATCCGGACCGGTTGACCGCGCTGGTTCTGCTGGGCATCCGCGATGACAAGCAGTTTCCACTCATCTTTTACCGCGAAAACTGCGCCGACATGGCGCTGTGTGAGGCTGACATTGATGAAGCCCTAATCGCCGACGCCCGCGCGGTGGTGGCCACTGGCACCCATCTGAGCCATTCGCAGACCGAAGCTGCGGTGCTGAAGGCGCTGACGCTTGCCCGCAAACACGGCGCGCAAACCGCCTTGGACATCGACTATCGCCCGAATCTTTGGGGGTTGGCGGGGCACGGCGATGGTGAGTCCCGGTTCATCGAATCCGCCGCCGTCACTGTCAAATTGCAAGCCACGCTGCACTTGTTCGACCTGATCGTCGGCACCGAAGAAGAATTTCACATCGCCGGCGGCACGACCGATACCATTGCCGCCCTGCGCGCGGTTCGGGCCGTCAGCAATGCCACTCTGGTCTGCAAACGCGGGCCAATGGGGGCTGCCGCCTTTACAGATGCCATCCCCGATACGCTGGACGAGGGCCAGACCGGCCCCGGTTTTCCCATCGAGGTGTTCAATGTCCTCGGCGCAGGCGACGGCTTTATGTCGGGCCTCCTAAAGGGCTGGCTGGACGGTGAGCCTTGGCCAGTGGCCTTGAAATATGCCAACGTCTGCGGGGCCTTCGCCGTTTCCCGCCATGGCTGCACCCCTGCCTACCCAAGCTGGGAGGAGTTGCAATTTTTCCTGAAACGCGGCGTTGTGACCCCCGCCTTGCGCCATGACACGGCGCTTGAACAGATCCACTGGTCCACAAACCGCCACACAGACCGATCTACCATGCGGGTTTTCGCCTTTGACCACCGGATGCAGTTGGAGGCGATGGCGGGGGCCACACCCGACAAGATCGGCGCGTTCAAACTGTTGTGCTTGCGCGCCGCCTTGCAGGTCGCAGATGGGCAGCCCGGCCATGGCATCCTGTGCGACAGCCGCCTTGGCCGCCATGCTTTGCACGCCGCCGCTGGAACGGGCCTGTGGATTGGGCGCCCGGTCGAATGGCCCGGCTTGCGCCCGCTGATGCTGGAACTCGAACTTGGCCCCGATTTCGGTGGTTTGCAGGAATGGGCGCTGGACCATGTGGTCAAGGTGCTGTGCTTCTATCACCCCGACGACACCGATCAAATGAAGGCCGAACAAGAGGCCACCGTGCTGCGACTGTTCCACGCCTGCCGTCGCAACCGACTGGAGATGTTGCTGGAAATCATCCCGTCCAAGGTCGCCCCGATCAATGATGACACTTCGGCGCAAGTCATCCAGCGCTTTTACAATCTGGGCATCTACCCCGATTGGTGGAAATTGGAACCCTTTGCCACCGACGAAGCCTATGCGCGCACCTGCGCCGCCATCACCGCCAATGACCCCCACGTGCGCGGTATCGTGGTGCTGGGGCTGGATGCTGCGGAAGACGTGCTTGCAGCCTCGCTGGCGCTTGCCGCAGGGCACCCGTTGGTCAAGGGCTTTGCCGTGGGTCGCACGATTTTTGCAGGCCCCGCCAAGGAGTGGTTCGCAGGCAGATTGACCGATGATCAGGCCGTGTCCACGATGGCCGGCACTTACGCCCGCCTTTGCAAACTTTGGGATGCCGCGCGCGCCGCAAAAGGACTTGCCCTATGACCATGATTCGCCTGACCGCCGCCCAAGCCATGATCCGCTATCTTTCTGCCCAACTGGCCGAGGATGGCACCCCCTTTATTGCCGGGTGCTGGGGAATTTTCGGACATGGCAACGTGGCGGGTCTGGGAGAGGCGCTGCAGGGTGCGAAGGAGCATTTCACCACCTATCGCGGCCAGAACGAACAGACCATGGCCCATGCCGCCATCGCCTATGCAAAGCAGTTGAACCGCCGCCATGCGATGATGGTCACCTCGTCCATTGGGCCGGGGGCGCTGAACATGGTGACGGCTGCGGGGGTGGCGCATGTCAACCGCTTGCCGGTGCTGTTCGTGCCGGGCGACGTGTTTGCCAATCGAGGCCCGGATCCGGTGTTGCAGCAGGTTGAAGATTTCGGTGACGGCACCGTTTCTGCCAACGATTGCTTCCGTCCGGTCAGCCGCTATTTCGATCGCATCACCCGGCCCGAACAATTGCTGACCGCCTTGCCACGTGCGATGCGCACCATGACCGATCCCGCCGACTGTGGCCCCGTTACGCTGGCCTTTTGCCAAGACGTGCAGGCCGAGGCCTTTGACTGGCCCGAGACATTCTTTACCGCCAAAGTCTGGCGCATCCGGCGCGTGCAGCCCGACCCGGTGGAACTCGAGGCCGTGGTCGCCCTGATCGCAGCGGCGAAATCGCCAGTGATCGTGGCGGGGGGCGGGGTGCATTTTGCCCAGGCGACTGAAGCACTGGACTACTTTGCATCCGCGCTTCAAATTCCGGTGGTCGAAACCCAGGCGGGGAAATCATCGCTGCCGTGGGATCATCCGCTGAACCTCGGCCCGGTGGGCGTCACCGGGGCGGCGTCCGCCAACGCGGTCTGTGCGCAGGCGGATGTGGTGATTGGCGTCGGCACACGGTTTCAGGACTTTACCACCGGGTCTTGGTCGCTGTTTTCCAACCCGAACCGCCGCCTGATCAGCCTCAACGTGGCCGCTTATGACGCAATGAAACATGGGGCGGAACCGCTGTGCGCCGATGCGTGTGTGGGGTTGGAGGCTTTG
>JANNNF010000266.1:0-2648 GCA_031398405.1 Rhodobacterales bacterium
CCGAGCAGCGCACGCCCAACAAATGTTTACCGGGGTAAACATTCTCGTTCTAAGCGAAGGCAGCTGTTGGCTCACCGGGCCGAACAAGGGAACGAAACATCCGGACGAGATCGAGGCCTTGCTTGAGACGACGCTGCACAAGAGCAGTTAGATAGGCTTCTGGGTTGCGAACTCTGCCAAACGCCTCGACAAGACCAAGAACGGCCAACGCGCAGCCGTGCCTTCCCAAGTGTTTTTGTGCTTCATGAATCACAGCACCTTGAAGTCCGATGGCAGGGGCCAGGCTTGTTGAAAGATCAATTAGATCCTCCCAGCATCGGGGGTGTCTGGGAGAAATTTCTCTCGCAGTTCGAGCAAGGCCCATGCATTCGTCGATTGTGATGTCAGCATGATCGATGTTGGCAGATTTTTTTTCATGGCCAGCGGTGCTCAAAGAATCAGTCCCAGTCGCTACAGATTCTAAATTATCTTTATACGAACTTTGAATATGCCGGTCATTTTGACCGTCGCTGGCGGACAGATGTGTTGTCGGCAGAATTACATTGTCCGTGTATTGAGAGATTATTACGGGCGCAGCATCGTCAAGCTGAGACAGGATTTTCCGCAATTGATCGCTATCGAGCACTCTCCTGAGTGCGCGTTGCGCTTCGTTTTGAATATCAGTGATTTCATGCGGCGGCGTTTTGAACAAAACATCTCTGATCAACGAGCGAAGTACTTTAATACTTACGATTTCGCGCCGGCAGTCTGCTGCCAGAGCTTCTAGATGGCTCTGTATCTGGAAAAGGGGCCCGAGATCGATGCCATAGGTCAGCAAAGCCTCCTGGTCAGCGCCACGGACTTGATATCGCTTACCATTGGGGCTTGTCCGGCGTTCAAGCATGCCGCAGTGTTGCAAGTGAGAGATCCGGCGACGAAGTGTGCGCTCGTCGATGCCATCGCAGCGATCAATCAGAACCCGGTTGGATGCAAAGATGACCATTTGTCCATGTTGCGCGTTTGAGGGGAGGAGGGACAGCGCAAAACCGCAATATCGCGATCACGAAGCTTCAGACGGTGCCGGCAGGTTTTTGCGAGATCGAGGATGTGCCAACGCTTGTCCTTGTCGGTTGCACCGGTCTGCGCATGAGGTTTCAGAGATGACAAATATGCGTGCCGAGCATGCCGAAGCATAGGCGTGGATGTGATCTGTCGGCAAACACTTGCTCTGCTGACATGCTGCCCTCACATTTTGTGCTGTCGCAACCGAAGTACACGAGGCGCGCTCTTTTTGAGCTTTTTTTGTAGCGCGGAAACCTGAAATTCTCACGTTTTTGCGCTGCGAGCAGAAATGTGCCAACTTTGGTGTCCGCGCAAGAAAATTCTACTGATAGACGGAGGATGGTTACAGGGCGAGCAGCATATTCTGAAGAAATGTGATACTAACCTGTTGATATAAATAAAGTAAACATGTGGTGTTGAATTTGCGGGCCATCAACATCTTGTAGTCGCATTCGGCCTCAAGGTTTATGTGAGGGGATCTAAGGAATCCTGCTCTTAGCGTGCGCTCGATTCGAAATGTGTCGACTGAAGGATTCGCAACGCTGATTGTGCCTCCCCTCCATAGACTGCACTGAACTTAACTTTGGTGGCGCAGCTGATCCACAGCTACATCAAGTGGCATGACGCGCAAACCGTCTCCGAAGGGAACCTCACGCTCTCCGGCATAGACCAACATGCGCCGATCAGCGTTGATGTCTGCTATGGCGAGGTGAAATCCGCGGGATACTTTTGGGGCGGTGGTGCGCTTGATCTCGATTGCCCAAATTTCGCCGCCGGGAAGGCGAAGGACGAGGTCAAGTTCTGCCCCAGCCGAAGTCCTGTAGAAAAAGCTTTCCGTGCCAGCGGGTGCGGCGGCAATCAGGGTTTCAAGGCAAAACCCCTCCCAACTGCCGCCGACCACCGGATGGCCCAGCAAGCTTTCCAGTGAGCCGAGGCCAAGCAACGCATGCAGCAGGCCACTATCGCGGACATAGACCTTGGGTGACTTGACGAGGCGTTTGCCGACATTTTCATGCCACGGCATCAGCCGTCTGACCAGCATCAGATCGACCAGCAAATCGAGATAGCGGCCAATCGTCTGACCTGACACGCCCAACCCCTCGGCCAAAGCGGCTGCATTCAGCAAGCCGCCTTGGGCGTGGGCGAGCATCGTCCAGAAACGACGCAAGGTGGTGGCGGGAATACGTGGGCCGAGGGCAGGGATGTCGCGTTCTAGATAGGTGCGCAGAAAGTCTTCGCGCCAAGTGATACTGGCCTGATCGTTGGCCGCTTGAAAGCTGTCGGGAAAGCCGCCGCGTAGCCACAGCTCGTTCAGACGGTCACTGCCCACTTCTTCCAGAAGCAATGGCTGCATCTCTATATAGCGGACGCGACCGGCTAGAGACTCGGCTGACTGGTGCAAAAGCACGTTTGACGCAGACCCCAGCAATAGAAACTGTCCATTGCGCAAACCTTTTCGTCGCCGCATGTCAATCTGTCCGCGCAGGCTTGAAAACAGGTCTGGCATCTGCTGAACCTCATCGAGGATCACCAGCTTTCCGGCCTGCTCGTCCAGATAAAGGTCCGGCTCAACTAAGATTTGTCGATCTGCGGCGCGCTCGAGGTCC
>JANNNF010000271.1:0-11036 GCA_031398405.1 Rhodobacterales bacterium
CGCCGCCCCGCACGGCCTTGACATGCAGTTCCAGCACGTCGCCCGGCACCACCTTGCGGCGGAATTTCACCCCGTCAACGCCCATGAAGAACACCTTGGCGTTTTTATCGACCAGATCCATCGACAGCCCGACAAGGATGCCAGAGGTTTGCGCCATGGCTTCAATGATCATCACGCCTGGAAAGATCGGCATCCCCGGAAAATGGCCCTGAAACTGCGGTTCATTGAACGTCACGCATTTGATACCGACGCAGGAGTCGTTCAGCACGATATCGACCACCTTGTCGATCAACAGGAAAGGATAGCGATGCGGGATGATCCGCTGGATCAGGTCAAGATCGGCAGTCAGCGGAGCGGTGATTTGGGCGGCCTCAGTCATCGGCTTCTCCTGCGGGGGCGTCAGTTGCGCGGGCGGGTTCGGGCTTGCTAACAATTCAGACGGGCCGGGGCAAGCAGACAGCGCGGGTATCAGCGGGCCGGATCACGGCGCGGGGGCGGGTTCTGGTGCAAGCGGGGCGGGTTGGGGCGATTCCGGCTTTGGCACAGGGCCTGCCACCGTACTGCCATCACCCAGCACCGCATCCAACCGCACCACGGCCTGATCGGTGATGTCGATCGAGTTCAACGACAAGATCAGCACTGATTTGTCCACGATCGCCACCGCGCCGTTTTCCGTCATCAGCGCACCCAGAACCGGCCCTGCGGCCTGCACAAAGCGTTGCTGATCAGCGTCGCGCTGTTGGGTTATGTCGCGGCTTTTGGCGTCTTGCGCGGTGCGGATCGCCTCTACCTTGGTGTCAAAAGCACTGGCGGCGGCGGCAAATTCTTCTGGCGGCATCTTGGTGCGCCGTTCGGTCAGGTCGCGTTCTTCCTGTTCTAAGCCGGCCTCGATCCGGCGGTTTTCGCTGGCAAGTGACGCGTCCGCCGCAGTCGCGCGCGCCAATACCGCCTTGCCATAGGCAGACGCGGCAAACATCTGGTCCTGATCAAGCGTCAGAATGGCACTGGTGGTCACTTTTCCAAGCGACGGGCCTGTCCCCGACGGATCGGATTGGGCACGGGCGATGCCGGGCAGGCCGACACAGGCAAACACGATGGCCGCTGTGACGCAACGACCGACCCGCATCAGAACTTGGTCGAAATCGTCAGATCGAAGGTCTGATCCTTGTCATAGTCCTCTTTCTTCAACGCCTTGGCAAAGTTGAACCGCAGCGGGCCCAGCGGTGTCGTCCACAGGAACGACAGACCAACGGCGGCGCGCAAATTCGCGCTGTCATCCACCGGACCGACGCCTGCGGTGTTATCCAGGCTCCAGACCGAGCCTACATCCAGAAACGCGCCGCCCGTGATGCCATATTCCTCGGGCAGCCCCAGCGGGAAGTCGGCCTCAAACCGGGCCACCGCAAAGGCGTTGCCCCCAAGGGCATCGTTGTTGGGCGACAGGGTATCGCGCGGGCCGATGCCGTTGGATTCAAAGCCACGGATCTTTCCGTTGCCGAAATAGCGTTCCGTCACCCTGGTGGTGTTGCCGGACAATGAATGAATATAGCCACCTTCAAAGATCGCGCGCAGAGTGACTTCTTCGTTTGCGACCTTGGTTTCACCAAGCGCAAGCAGGGTGGTCGAGATGAATTTGCTGTCACCGCCGATGCCCGCATATTGCTGGCCAAACCGGACCAGCACGCCGCCACTGGGGTTCAGACCCGTGATCCGCGTATCATATTCATAATTATAGCCAATCGCGCTTGTCACAACGTTGCCCATAGCCTCTTCGGCCGACAGGATCGGCGACGATCCGGTGGCGTCCGCCGTGGCCGGATTGCCGTCAGGGTCGGCAACATAGGGCGCGACGTTGAAAATCTTGTCCTTGGTCAAGCTGTAGCTAAGCCCAAGCCGGCCCTGACCACTGACCGGAAAGCCCAAGCCCAGCGAAAAGCTTGTGGCCCGGGTGTCATAGAACGAATTCTGCGAGTCCGTCTCGGCATGCGAAAGGCCGATGCTGAACGAAAGGTCACGGCCCAGAAACGCAGGTTCGGTAAAGCTGATCCCGCCCGAAGCATTGTCAGTGCCGGTCGTAACCGACAGATTAACCGCCTGGCCACGGCCAAGGAAGTTGTCTTCCTTGAGGTTGATGTTGAAACCAACCCCCGACTGCGCCCCGTAAGACAGACCAAAGCCCAGCGATCCCGTGGGTTGTTCTTCCACATCGACATTGATCACAACCTGATCAGGGCCAGATCCTTGTTCAGGCTCTACTTTAGCCTCTGAAAAGAAACCAAGCGCACGGATGCGTTCGGCAGACTGCCGCATTTCACGCGGGTTGAAGGGGTCACCTTCCACTGTGCCGAACTGACGGCGCACCACTTCGTCCAGGGTGGTGGCGTTGCCTTCGATGTCGATGCGTTCCACGAAAATCCGCTCGCCGCGCACGATCGCAAACTGCACATCCACCATCTGCCCGCGGTCATTTCGGGTGATGCGCGGATCGACGCGCACAAAATTCAGGCCCTTTTTCAGCGCCAGATTTTCCATCCGGGTGATGTTGTTTTCCATCAACGCAGGCGAGTACACCTGCCCTGTCTTGATCTTCTGGACAGCCGCAAATTCGTCAGCATTCACGCCGTCCAGCTCTGACACGGTGGTAACGTTGCCGATGGCGTAGGATTGCCCTTCGCGGATGCTGAAGGTCACAAAACTTGCATCGCGTTCGCGCGAGGTTTCGCCGGTCGCATCAAGCACCTGAAAGTCGATATAACCGCGCGACAGGTAGAAATCGCGCAGCACCTGCTTGTCCACCTCCAGCCGTTCAGCAAAAAAGGTGTCGCGCTGAATCAGCTTGCGCAAGAAGCCCGCCTGTTTGGTTTCCAGCACCTGCCGCAAGCGACGGTCTGAAAACGCGCGGTTGCCGACGAAGGCCAGACGCTCCACCTCAACCACGCCGCCTTCGGAAACCTCAAACACCAGATCAACCCGGTCATCGCTGCGGCGGATGATGCGGGGCTCAACTGTCGCGGCCTGACGGCCGGAAAGACGGTATGCTTCAGTAATGGCGGCGGCGTCAGCCTCGGCCTGCGCGGGGGAATAGACGCGGCGGGATTGCGATTTCACCAGTTCGGCCAGCTTTTCATCTTTCAGGCGCTTGTTGCCTTCAAAGTTGATGATGTTGACGACGGGGAATTCCTTGACCCGAATCAATAGGGTGCTGCCTTGCGGCACCACCTCGACGCTTTCAAACAGGCCAGAGTTGGCAATGCGCTGGTAGGCATCATTCAGATCGCCGCCCGACACCGATGCCCCCCGACCGATTCCGGCATAAGACAGGATCGTGGCGGTATCGACGCGGTTGTTACCTTCGATCTTTACGTTCGAAAAGGAAAAGGCCTGCGAAAACGCCGGCGTGAGGAACGGAGCAGAAGCCGTTGCCAGCCCAAAGAAAACTGCGGCGACAATCGGTTTTGCACGAGACACACCAACTTTGCCCCGACGCCCCTTGGCCCCCGAATTCATCCGCATCACAAAGCCCCACGTCGCTACAATCTGTTGCAACCTGCCTAGCCCGAAACCCAAGGCTTGTCAAAAGGCTGCGGTCGATTTGAACAACTTCGCCATATATAGCGATTAAGGTGCAACGCAGGGCCTACGGCATCACGCCCGGATGGATGATGACAGACCCAAGAAAGGCCCCGGCCAACAGGCCAACCACCACCGTGCCGATTGCAAAAATCCGGTCCCAGTTGATAGCCACCAACAAGGAGAGCCCGCGATATCCGTCTGCCACCAGTTGCATGTCACACCTCTGCGTTTACAGGGCAGTCATACATCCCGAATGTGGCGGGACTTTGGCGCAAGTCTCAGACACAGAACAGATCATTGGTGATGGCAAACACCATCAATGACAAGATCAGCGTCAGCCCCACCGTCATCAGCACCCGCAACGCGCGGTCCGATGGTGGCTTGCCGGTAACGGCCTCGAATGCGTGAAACACCAGGTGCCCGCCATCCAGCACCGGAATCGGGAACAGGTTCATCAACCCGATACCCAACGACAGCACCGCAATCATGGTGACAAAGCTTTCGACACCCGAGCGTGCGGCATCGCCCATCACGGTTGCCATGCCGATGGGTCCCGAGATGTTACAACTGCTGATCGCGCCCGTCACGATGTGCCAAAGACCCGACAGGGTGGTGAGGGTCAGGCTCCATGTCTGCCGGGCGGCAAGGGTCAACGTCTCCCACGGGCCGGGCACTTCGGTTTGGGGCGAAAACAGCGGTGCCCCGTTCAGGCCGATCAGAAAGCGGGTTTCAAAACCGCCGTCTGCTTTGGGCAGATCGCGGCTGCGCGGGGTCAGGGTGGCCTCAAACGTCGTGCCATCTCGCCAGACCACCAAAGACAAGGGCTTGGCCCCAGTGGCGGCCACCATCGCAGGCATTTCGGTGAAGGCCGAAACCGGCGTGCCGTCGATGGACACGATCACATCCCCCGCCTGCAACCCCGCATCCATCGCCGCCGATTTGGACTGAACGGTGGAAATCATGGGCGGAAACGGGTGGGGGCCAGCAAACTCGACCGTCTCGCCCGCCCGGTCTACCCGGTAGGTCACCGTGGCGGACGGAGGCAGATCGCCGATCAGGCCGTAGAGGGTTTCATTGTCGGGCGTATCGGTGCCGTTGATCGCCAGTATCCGGTCGCCGGTCTGCAAGGTCGGCCCCTGAGACGCGGTGGCCCGCACCTCGCCCACCACCGGGCTATCACTTGGGACACCCAGCACCAGAATCATGCCGATGAAAATCACCAGCGTCAGGATAAAGTTAAACACCGGGCCCGCAGCCACTGTCGCCGCCCGCGCCCACAGGGGGGCACCGTGCATGGTGTGGCGACGCTCGGCCGGTGTCAGGGCCGCAATCGCCGCCCCATCTTTGCCCGAAGCCGAGTCCGCATCGCCCAAGAACTTGACAAAGCCACCAAACGGCACCGCCGCCAGTTGCCAGCGGGTGCCACGACTGTCCACCCGCGAAAACAGCACCGGGCCAAACCCCAGACTGAACACCTCGGCGTGGATGCCCGTCCAGCGGCCGACGATGTAATGGCCATATTCATGGATGAACACGATGATCGACAGGGCAATAACAAAGAAGACCACAGTCCAGATCAAGCTGCCTGCCTGCGGAAGAAGCCCCAAGATATCCATGTTCACCCTTTACCTGCCCGCTCTGCGCGTGGCCGCCTCGCCTGCTTTTATACGGGCTAGATGGTCCATCCCTTGGATGTCCTCAAGGGTCATCACGACATTTCGAAGGCCGAATTCGCCAGAAACCGTGGAAAGCGTTTCCTCCACCACCCCAGCCATATCCATAAACCCGATATGCCCTGCCAAAAACCGGTCCAGCGCCACTTCCTTGGCCGCGTTGAACGCTGCCCCCGCCAGCCCCCGGGCCTCCATCACCTCACGCGCGAGACGCAACGCGGGGTAGCGGGCCATGTCTGGCGCGCGGAAGGTCAGGGTCGCCACTTGCGCTAGGTCAAGCCGCGCCACCGGGATATGCGCGCGGTCCGGCCAGTTCAGCGCGTAGCCGATGGAATGGCGCATATCAGGTGCGCCCATATGCGCCATTATCGCGCCATCGCGGAAACCGACCATCGAATGGATCAGGGATTCCGGGTGGATGATCACCTCGATCTGGTCAGGGGTCACATCGAAAAACTCTCGTGTTTCAATGACTTCCAGCGCCTTGTTGAACATGGATGCGGAATCGATGGTGATGCGCTGCCCCATGGCCCAGTTCGGATGGGCCAAAGCCTCGGTCACAGTCGCCGCAGCCAGTGCGTCGAGCGGCCAGTCGCGCAATGCGCCCCCGGATGCCGTCAGGATGATCCGTTCGACAGAGGCGATATCTTCGCCCGCAAGTGCCTGAAAGATTGCCGAATGTTCACTGTCCACCGGCAAAATCCGCGCGCCATGGTCGCGGGCGGCAGCCATCAGCAGGCCGCCGGCCGTTACCAGACTTTCCTTGTTGGCCAGCGCCAAGGTGCGCCCGTGGCGCAGGGCACGCAGGCCGGGCACCAGTCCTGCGGCGCCGACGATCCCGCTCATCACCCAGTCGGCGGGGCGGTCGGCGGCGTCGGCAATCGCGGCGTCGCCTGCGGCCACCTCAACCCCCGAGCCCGCCAAAGCATCACGCAGGGCGGGCAGGCAGGACTGGTCCGCACAGACTGCGACCTCGGCCCGCAACGCCCGCGCCATCTGCGCCAGCCGCACCACATTGCGGCCCCCCGTCAGGGCGACAACGCGGTAGGCGTCGGCCCCCCCGGCCCGCATCAGAAGATCATAGGTGCTTTCACCAACCGACCCTGTGGCCCCGAATACCGAAACGCTGCGCACCTAACGCGCCAACGGCAAGGGCAGCGGCAGGATCAGGCCGAGCAGCAGTATAAGGCACATTGCCCCGATCATTGCATCAAACCTGTCCATCACACCGCCATGGCCGGGAATCAGGCCAGAGCTGTCCTTGACCCCGGTGCGGCGCTTTATCCAGCTTTCGGCAATATCGCCCAACTGGCCCGCAAAGGCCACGAACGGCGACAGCAGTACCAGCCCCCACCCTGCCCGGTCCATCAGCACAAAAGCAACGCCCACAAGCAGCGCACCAATCCAGCCCGCCACCGTGCCGGACCATGTTTTCTTGGGGCTGATCGCAGGCCAGAACTTTGGCCCGCCAATGGTGCGACCCGCAAAATAGCCCGAAATATCAGACACGATCACCACCGCCACGATCCACAGAATGGCAGGCGTGCCCATGCCGTCGCGCAGCCACACCAACCCATAGCCTGCAAGCATGATTGCAGCCCCATAAGCACTGGCGATCCGGCGGTCGCGGCGTGGGGTCAATGCCAGCAACAGCGAAGGCACCAGCAGCAAGACCGGCGCAAACGGGGCCACCAGCACAAAGGTCGCGGTCAACATCAGCCCGGCGACAGCGGCTATTACCAACGGCGTGCCACGTCGACGTGGCGGAGCCGTCGGGGCAAGCACGCCGCCGGTGATTGTCGCCAGTTCCCAGACCATCACGGCCGTCAAGGCAATCACCAGCGCAGAGAACGACGCGCCGCCCAGCCAAATCTCCAGCGCGCCGACCGCAATCATCACGACAGCCGACACCATGCGCGGGCGCAGATCACCCCAGCGGCCACCCGCCGCATTCATTGCGCCACCGCGCCGAAGCGGCGGTCGCGGTTGGAAAAGCGGTTCAGAATGCTGCCAAGTTCCACCGGGGTGAAATCGGGCCACAGGGTTTCGGTAAACTCATATTCCGCATAGGCCGCCTGCCAGGGCAGGAAGTTCGAGGTGCGGGACTCGCCACTTGTGCGGATCACCAGATCGGGGTCGGGTATGCCGCCAGTGTCCAGCCGCTGCGAAAACGCGGCCTCGGTCAGCGCGGCGGGGTCAAAGCGGCCCTCGGCGGCCTCCAGCGCCATGGCGCGGGCGGCGCGGACAATCTCATTCCGGCCACCATAGTTGATGGCAACCGTCAGGTGCAGCCGGGTCAGACCCGCGGTTTTGGCCTCGATACCCGTCATCAGGCGGGCGAGTTTGGGGTCCAGCGGGGTCTTGTCGCCGATAAAGCGCATCCTGACACCTTCGCGTGCCAACTCATCTGCCTCACGCTGAATGTAGCGGGTGAAAATCGCCATCAGACCAAGGACTTCTTCGGTAGACCGTTTCCAGTTTTCGGTCGAAAAGGCATAAACGGTCAGGTATTTGATGCCCAGATCGGGGGCGGCAAGAACGATCTCTTTCACCCGCTCGGCCCCCCGACGGTGCCCCACCAGCCGGGGCCAGCCGCGATTTTTGGCCCAACGTCCGTTGCCATCCATGATGATGGCGACGTGTTCGGCAAGCCGGGTGTCGGCGGTCAGGTCTTTGCTGGCCAAGACGGCATCCCTTCAGGTCGGCAGGCTGCGGGTTGGCTGGGGGCGGGTCGGCCGGGGCCGGGTCGGCTGTCCGGTCGGCGGGTGCCGGGTCGGCGGGGCTGGGGGCAGGTCATGGGATGCGTCAAACCTGCATGATCTCTTGCTGCTTGCCTTCCAACGCGCGGTCGATGGCGGCAATGGCCTTGTTGGTCATTTCCTGCACCTCTTCGGACCACATCTTCTGGTCATCCTCGCCCATGCCGGCGGTTTTGGCCTTCTTGATCTGGTCCATCCCGTCACGGCGGACGTTGCGGATGGCGACCTTGGCGTTCTCGGCGTAGCCCGCGGCGACCTTGGACAGTTGCTTGCTTGCGGCGTTCCTCGTTCAACTCGGGGATCGGCAGGCGGATCAGCGGGCCGTCGGTGATCGGGTTGATGCCGATGCCGCTTTCCCGGATCGCCTTTTCCACCTTGGCGACCAACCCCTTGTCCCAGACGTTGATCACCACCATGCGCGGTTCGGGCACGTTGACGGTGCCCACCTGATTGATCGGCGTCATCTGGCCGTAGCTTTCCACCATGATCGGTTCCAGGATCGAGGCCGAGGCCCGCCCGGTGCGCAAGGATCCAAACTCTGTCTTCAGCGCGGTCATCGCACCATCCATGCGGCGCTGGATCGCATCAGTGTCAATTTCGATGTCGTCGGCCATGTCAGTATTCCGTCTTGTTCGGCAAGGTTTGGTCCCCTTCTAACGGGGGGCATGCGAAAAATCAAAGGGGCTGAGGATCAGCCGTGAACGCGGGTGTAGGTGCCCTGCCCCGCCAGAATGCCACGGAACCCGCCGGGTTCATCCAGGCTGAATACGATGATCGGCAGGCTGTTGTCACGGGCAAGCGCGATGGCGGAGGCATCCATCACACCCAGATGCTTTTGCAGCACCTCGTCATAAGTCACATTTTCGTACCGTTTGGCGTCAGCGTGTTTTTTGGGGTCTTTGTCGTAAACCCCGTCAACCTTGGTGCCCTTAAAGATTGCCTGACAGGCCATTTCATTGGCGCGCAGGGTGGCCGCGGTATCCGTGGTGAAATACGGGTTGCCCGTACCTGCAGCAAAGATGCAGACGCGTTTTTTCTCGAGGTGACGCACGGCGCGGCGGCGGATGTAGGGTTCGCACACCTGATCCATCGGGATGGCGGAAATCACCCGGGTGTAGACGCCGATGGATTCAAGTGCCGACTGCATGGCAAGGGCATTCATCACGGTGGCAAGCATTCCCATGTAATCGGCGGTGGTCCGCTCCATCCCCTGCGCAGACCCGGCCAGCCCGCGAAAGATGTTGCCGCCGCCGATCACCATGCAGATCTCGACCCCCATGTCGCGCACGGATTTGATCTCTTGTGCGATGCGCTGCACGGTCGGCGGGTGCAGGCCGTAGCCCTGATCCCCCATCAGGGCCTCGCCCGAGATTTTCAGCATCACGCGGGTGTAAGTGCTGCCTGACTCGATGCTGTGTTGTGTCACGGTGGCCCCCTGTATGTGGTTTTGCAATTGGACTGCGGCGCAAAATGTCGCAAAACGGGGCAAGGTTCAACCCGTTGTTGGCTTTGCTGGTGGCGGACCGGGGGTTTCACACCCCCGGACCCCCGTGGGATATTTAGAGACAGAAAATGAGGCCGGGGTGATTGCAGGGATATCGTGCGAGCTGCCGGTTCTGATTGCGGGGCCAACGGCCAGTGGCAAATCAGGGCTGGCGATGGAACTGGCGGCGCGGGATGGGCGGGTGGTGGTCAATGCCGATGCCTTGCAGGTTTATGACTGCTGGCGCGTGCTGTCGGCGCGGCCTTCGGTGGCGGATGAGGCGCTGGTGCCGCATGCGCTGTACGGGCATGTGGGGCAGGCGCAACCTTATTCGGTGGGTCATTGGCTGCGCGAGGTGGCCGCGCTGCTGGACCGGCCGGTGGTGATTGTCGGTGGGACGGGGTTGTATTTTACCGCACTGACCGAAGGGTTGGTGGAAATTCCCGCCGTGCCGCCCGAGGTGCGCCGTGAGGCCGACGCCCTGCGCCTTGGCGATCTGGCCGACATGGTGGCCGATCTGGATGACGCCACCGCCGCCCGCATAGACCGCGCCAACCCCGCCCGCATCCAGCGCGCCTGGGAGGTATGGCGCACCACAGGCCGGGGTCTGGCCGCGTGGCAAGATGATACCGGGCCTGCGCTTTTGCCACGTGCTGACGTGGAGGCCCTGGTGCTGCGCCCCGAGGTCGCCTGGCTGAACGCCCGCATCGACGCGCGATTCGATGCGATGGTGCAGGGTGGCGCGCTGGAGGAGGCGCGGGCTGCGCAGGATAGCTGGACCCCTGCCCTGCCCTATGCCCGTGCCATCGGGGCGGCGGAACTGATCGCGCATCTGGAGGGGCGGATGACATTGGCCGATGCGACCGAGGCCGCAAAACTTGCCTCCCGGCAATATGCCAAACGGCAGCGCACCTGGCTGCGGTCGCGGATGGGCGGCTGGCGGGAGGTTACTCAACCATAAGCCGTTTCCTGCTCATCCACAGACTTATGCACAGCATTCGCACGCCTTGGCAGCGAAGCCCCATTTTTCGTCATCTTTTTGCTTGGGTTGCAAAGGTAGGGCTGGTTAACTGCTGTTGCACCCTTAGAAATGGTATCCTTGCACATGCCCGCCGACCCGACCGTGTCCCAATTGCGGCTGATCGCCATCCCACGTCTTGCCGCGGGTGGCCGCTGGCGGGTGGAGGCGATGCGGTCCATATCTGAGCCCTGTTTTCTTTGGTTTACCAAGGGCCAAGGCCGGATCACCATATCTGGTGTGACGCGCGGCTACACGGCCCATAATGCGATATATATCCCGCCAGGCGTCATGCACGGGTTTGAGGCCGGGCCCGCCGTTTTCGGCACCGCGCTGTTTCTGGGACGCGATTGCACCATGACCTTGCCGCGCACGGCGCAACATCTGCGCATCCGCGAAACCCATGCGCAGCAGGAACTGAACATCTTGCTTGATTCGATTCAGCGCGAGATGGACAGCGACGTGCCTGCCCATGACCGCGCCACCCGGCACTATCTGGGCTTGCTGGGTGTCTGGCTGGAACGCCAGTC
>JANNNF010000280.1:0-6923 GCA_031398405.1 Rhodobacterales bacterium
AGCACGCTCTGGATGCGCTCGTCGCCGTCCTTGTACTCGACCCGGACGAGGTTCCAGTTACTGCGGACTGGCGGGCTGATGATCTGTTCCACCCTGAACCGAAATCCAAAATCCTTTGCGATGGCGATTGTTGGCGCAGAGTGGGTGATGCGCTGGTTGCCAAAGGGCACCCATGACTGGCGCAAGTTCATCACGCCCGATGAGTTGGCGGACCTTATCCGCAAGGCTGGCCTCGACCCGGTGGATGCCAAGGGCATGGTGTTCAACCCGCTGGGCTGGAGTTGGAGCCTGTCGGCGCGGAATCTGTCGTGCAATTACGTCACCGCGAGTGTGAAGCGGTAACACAACCTCTGGTTCCGGCTGGGGGACAGGGTCTCTTTCAGCAAGAGCAGTTCAGCAAACGGTTGCGGCTTTTGCGCGGGGTTTGGGTGTGCGGGACGGGCGCAGGGCACGGGCGAGGGTGGCGAACTGGTCAATGTCGGCGGTGGAATGATCGGCCATCAGTTGCAAGCGCCAGCGGGGTGCGTGGCCTGCGACCACCGGGTTTTCCAGTAAAATGACAAGAGCGCCTGCGGATTCTATCGCCGCCGTCATCTGGCGGGCAAGGGGCAGGGTTTCCAGACGCACCGGCACAAACGGGGCGGACCGGCCCATGAGGGTAAAGCCGTCGGCCATCAGATGGTTGCGCAGGCGCAGCACATTGGCCAGCAGGCGTTGGCGGCGCACAGCCCCCTCGGGGCTTTCAACGATGTCAAATGCTGCCAGCACAATGGCGGCCTGCAGCGGCGACAGCGCCGAACTGCTGCCCTGCCCGCCCGGTGCAAAGCGCAACGCGGGTTTTAGCGCAGGGTCGCGGGCGGCAACAAAGCCGCCGTTGCTGCCAAAGCATTTGGCAAAGCTGCCCGTGACCACGTCGACCCGGGCCAGCACCCCTTGCAATTCCAGCACCCCGCGCCCGGTTGGCCCCATGGCGCCCAGATCATGCGCCACATCGACCAGCAGAGTGGCCCCGTGTTCGCGGCACAGATCGGCCAAAGCCGCGAGGTCTGGGATAGCGGCGCTGAACGCGGCAACAGCACTGGTCGCGACCAAAATTCCTGCGCCGGGGTTTTCGCGGCGAATTCGGCGCAAGCGCCGTTCCACCGCGTCGGTCGAGCCTGGGGGCGTGCGATGCACATGGCGGGTGATGGCGCGGGCGGCCTCGAACAAAGCCGAATGGGCGGCGGCGTCGATCAGCACATGGTCGCCCGCCCGGATCAGGGTGCGGATGGCGGCACGGTTGGCCTCGGCCCCCGACGGGAACACAGCGGCTTCAGGCAGGCGCAGGAACTGCGCGACCCGGGTTTCCAGCGCGATCAGCGGGGTGGACAGGCCCATCAGCGGCGCGGTGCCGTTGCTGTGCAGCGCGCACCATGACAGCGCGGCGGTCGCCGCCGCCAGCAGACCCTGATGCTGCGACAGGCTGAGGTAATCTTGCGACGCAAAGTTTATGCCTGACATTGGCCTGCCCGCCGGATCAAGCGCCATCATCTTGGTCGCTGTGCGCGCCATCGCCACCCGGCCGTGCGGATGCAGCCCTGCCCCGATGCGCGCGGTTTGCCACCCCAGCAACGGATGCCAGCGCGCGCTTAGGCTGCGGGCGGCTGGATTGTATTGGCTGCTGGACAGCGTGGTATACAGATCGCCCGTGGTAGCAGGGGCGGGGGGCAACGCGGGATAGGTGACTTTGGTCATCTCGGTATCCAGTCTGGTTCTGGCGGAGGACTGCCTGACCAGACCATGCGCTGCATCCGCCCGTGAAAGCCCGTTAAATCATCGTGAAATGCGGTGTGGCGGTGTTGGCGGGCCTCTACGCCCGAAAAAACTGTGGCATGCTAGAAATACCGGATGAGCATCGGACAAGGGGCAAGGCCATGGCGTGGACGCGGGTGCAGGATGGGCTGTCGCAAGGCGGCTATGTCGCGTGGGAAGCTGCGCACGAGGCCGCACCCCCTGTGGGCTATCGCCGTCTTGTGCCGGTTTTCGCGCGTTTGGTGCGGATTGCAGGAATGGATTTGGCGCAGGCGATTGCCGCCACGCTGGCAGTGCCCGGTGCCCTGTTTTCGCAGCATGACCGTGATCTGCTGGAGACGGATGCAGCAACCGCCGGGGAAGGCTGGCCCTATGAGGTGCGCTTTGTCGCCTTTTGCCCACGCAGCCTGCTGAACGCAGCCCCGCCCTATTGGCATGTGCTGCATGTGGGACTGTCCGTGGTGATGGCGGACGGTGTGCGGGGCGCAAAGGGGGGGCAGCCCAAGCCCCGGCGAAAGGTATCGGGCGCGCCGGTTATTGCGGTGATTGATGACGGTATCGCTGTGTTGAACGCCCGGTTTCGGCGCGCGCCGGGGCAGACCCGGCTGGCCGCTGTGTGGTTGCAGGCCCCTGAACGGCTGGAGCCTGACGTGGCCCGAGGGTCTGATGATGTGCTGTGTGGGCGCGTGCTGACCGGTGCCGCGATTGACGGGATGCTTGGCGCGGGCGGGGCCGAAGATGAAATGTACCGTCAGTTGAACCGATCCCTGTATGCGCGGGGGGAACGGGCCTCGACCAACCACGCGGTCGCGCATGGCACCCATGTGCTGGATCTGGCGGGGGGCGCGGATATGGGCGGGGCGGATGCGGTGCTGACCTGCCCCTTGCTGGCGGTGCAGGTGCCCCCGGCCGCGATCCGCGACACCAGCGGGCGGCGGTTGGAGGGGTATGTGGTGCAGGGGTTGCGCTGGATCTTGGCACAAGTGGTGAGCGCGCGGGATGTGCCGCCCGTGGTGATCAACCTTTCACTGGGGTCTTTGGCGGGGCCAGGAGATGAGACCGCGTTTCTGGCCGACTGGATGCGTTATGAAATTGCCCGCCACGCGCGGGTTGCGCGGGGGGCAGAGGTGCGGATTGTGGCGGCCTATGGCAACGCCCGCCGCGCGCGGCTGGTGGCGCGGGCTGATTTGCGCAGGGCGGCCCCGCTGCGGCTGGACTGGCGCTTGCTGCCTGATGATCACACCCCCAGTTTTCTGGAACTGCGGGTCGGTGCGGGCAAAACGCGGGGGTTGCGGGTCAGCCTGATTCCGCCCGTGGCATCCGGCCTGCCACCGTTGCAGATTGATTGGCCGGTGGTGGGCGAAGGGCAGCGGCTGGACACGGCTCTTGGCCCGCTGGCGGCGGTGGTGTCGCAATCCGAGGCAGACAATGCGCTGCTGCATCTGACGGTGGCCCCAACGGCAGGCATCGGGCCTGTGGCGTTTGCACCGGCGGGCTTGTGGCGGGTGGAACTGGTGACGTTGGCGGCCGAACCCGTGCGGGTAACGGCGCGCGTGCAGCGAGATGAAACTCCGCATAGCTATCGCATTCTGGGGCGACAAAGCTGGCTCGACCACCCCGAGGGGTGGGATTGGGACGCGGAAACCCGTGATTATGCTGCGCCCATGATGGCCGACGGTGCCGCGGCCTGCCCGATCACGCGCGAAGGAACGGCGGTGGCTTTTGCCGGGGCGGATCATGGCTGCATCTACTTTGTGGGTGCAGCCCGGCCTGGACCGGGGGGGACGCGCGCCAGCCGGTATTCGGCCTCGGGTGTGGTGCATCTGAGCCGCCCGGACGAATCGCCGGGCCCAACACTGGCGGCGTTTGGCGATGACGGATCGGTGATTGTGGGCAGGCGGGCGGCGGGCGTGGTGTCAGGGTCGGTGGCGCGGATGTCGGGCACCAGTATGGCCGCCCCGCAAGTCACGCGGCGGTTGGCTGCATATTTTCTGGCGACCCCGCCTGCACAACGATCTGACGCTGCCGAACGCAGGGCCTTGCTGGGCGACGCGGTGGGGCCGCTGTCGCCCGTGTTGGGGCAGGGGGTGATGGTGGACGTCTGGACTGCTTAGGACAGCAAAGGCGGCACCGGGGTTGGTCCCCATTCTGCCACAGCCGCCGTCCAAAGCCGGGGCAGCAGGTGCCAGTCCTGAGCCTGCGGCAAAGTGATGTCCACGCCACGCCAGCCATGGCCCGGCCCGTCGCCCAAAGCGGCGCACCATTTGCGCAGCGTGAAATCACCGGGCCAGTCATTGCCTGAGGCCTGCCACGACGGCACCGGCACAGCCTCGCCCCCGCCCAGACAATGCGCCAGAAAGGCCAGTGTGGTGCCGAGGCCCAGCAAACCGCCATGGGCGCTGTCCATCGGGTAATGCACCCCCGCCACGGTGCGGTTGTCTGCAATCCGCGCGGCAAGGCGGAACAGCAGCACATCGGGGTCCATCGTCGGGGCTTGTTCCATCACCGGCAACAGTTTGCCAAGCAGTGTGGGGATCAGATCAGCCGGGGCGATGCCAGAGCCTGCCAGCCGCAGTGCAGTGATCAGGGTGGCAAAGGCAAACGCCTCGGTCGCGTGGCCGGACGGATAGGCCGAATGGCCGGGGGTCTGGATCATCGGCTGAACTTGCGGCCACAGATCGACCGGGCGGGGGGTGGAACAGAAATGCTTGATGCGCATTTCCTGCGCGCCGACCCCTTCGATCATCACCAGCAGCAACAGCATGGTCGCGGTTTTGCGGCTGCCGGTCAGGGTTTGCTGCGCGCCAAAGAAGGACAGCATGTCGGTTTGCTGCACCAGAATTTCTGTCATGCGGTCGGCGCGCAGGTCCATCGCGCTGCGCAAGTCGGCCATTTGGGCCGCGGTCTGATCTGCGTCGGGTGGGGTCAGATGCACCACGGTTTCCCCGGCGCGCACGGCATAGCCCGCGCCATCAGGGGCGGCAGAATACAGCGCCGTGGCCTCGTGCTTTAGCACGGCCAGCCGGGCGACAGGTTCCATGCGCAGCAGGCGGGTCAGCGGGTCGGCGGGGGTGTGGGGTTTTGCTGGCACCGCGCCATCCCAATAGCCCATCAAGCCCTCGGCTGTCTGGGCAAGGGCCAGCGTCAGCGCCGGCGAGCCAGCCCCCCCGGCATGACTGCCATGGTTTCCGTGGTTGCCATGATTACCATGGTTGCCGTGATTGCCATGGTTACCGTGATTGCCGTGATTGCCATGGTTGCCGTGGTTGCCCAAGATCGACATAATACTCTCCTGTTCCAATGGGCCCAGAGTGCCGTGATTTGTGGCGCTGGCCTAGCTGGTTATGTCGGCGCCACTGGGCTTTAACGCAGATTTCACGGCGTTTGCACATTGGCGGGTCTGCGCTATGGTCGGGCGGGACAATCGCATGGGATGATTGATGCATATCCGCCTTGTTGGCGTGTTCGAGATGCGGGACAGCGTGGGGCGTGATTGCACCCCGCGCGGGGCCAAATCACGCGCGCTGCTGGCGATGCTGTGTCAGACCCCGGACAGGCGGCGCACAAGGCGGTGGCTGGAGAGCAAGCTTTGGTCCGACCGGGGGCCGGAACAGGCCAGTGGAAGCTTGCGACAAGCCTTGATGGATATTCGCCGCGCCATGGGGAAGGCTGCAGATATGCTGGTAGCCGACCGTGATTCAATCCGGTTGACCGTGGTTGTGACCGATCTGGATGAGGGCGGTACAGCGGCAGCGGCGCTGTTATCCGGGCGTGAATTTTTGGAAGGCATCGACATTGTGGATCACGCCTTTACCGACTGGCTGCGCGAAGAACGCAGCCGGATTGACGCAAGCCTTGGGGTGCCGCGTGCGCCGGTTGCGGTGCCCGTTGTGGCAAAGCCCGCCCGCCTGCCCTTTGTGATCCGGCTTGGCAGTCTGCCGCCGGGAGTGGGCAGTTTCATGGGCATGGCGCTTGGGGATAGTATCGGGCGTCTGCTGGCGGAATTTGCCCATATCGACATGTTTGGCGCAGGCGGGATGGCCTTGCCTGCCGACCTGCCGGTTGAGGGGATCATGCTGCATGTCGAGGCGGCACAAATCGGCGATCAGGTACATATGCTGGTGCGGCTGACCACCGTGTCGCAAGGCCATGCAATCTGGAACCAGCGGGTGACACTGCCCACGGCGCAGGCCGATTTCATCAGCGGCGGGGCATTTCCCCCGCTGGTGTTTCAGGCGGCCGAGGCGGCGCTGTCGCATGTGCCACGGCTGAGTTCCGGGGCCAGTGGGGCCTGGCGGGCCAATGCCCTGATCGCCCGCGCCCTGCCCGAGATGTTTAGCTATGACGCCGCCCGACTGCGCGCCGCCGACGCAATGCTGGTTGAGGCGCTGGAGATTGCGCCGTCAGCCCGGGCTTATGCGTGGCGCTGTCTGGTGCGGCAGATCATGTATGTCGAGCGCACTGAACCCGATCAGAAGCGGTTGAGCGATGAGGCGGATGATTTTGCCCGCAAGGCGCTGGAAATGTCACGAACAAACCCGCTGGTGCTGGCGCTGGTGTCGGCTGTGCGGGTGATGGTGGATGAGAACCCCGAGGCAGGCACCGTGCTGGCGCGCGATTCGGTGGCGCTTAGCCCGTTCAACGCCTTTGGCTATGCCGCCCAAGCCGGTGCTATGATCCGGGCGGGGCAGTACACCGAGGCGTTGGCGGCAGCCCGGACGGGGGCTGAGATCGCCGCGCACACAGGATATGTGCATTGGTGGGAATCGCTGGCCGGGTTGGCCGCGATAAGGGCCGGCAGGTATGAGGTGGCGATTGCCCATTGTGAGGCCGCACATTACCGGTCGCCCAATTTCCGCGCGGCGATGCGACCGTTGTTATTTCTGTATCTGGCCGCAGGCGCGCGGGACAAGGCGGCGCGGGTGCTGCGCAATCTGCGTCGGGTGGAGCCGGATTTTTCGCTGGCGTTGATACGGGACCACCCGGACTATCCGGCCGTCACCCTGCGGCGCGCCGGATTGATTGCGCGCTATGGCGGCGATCTGGAGCAGCTGATGGCGGGTCAGGGTCTGTGAGGGGGTGTCCCTTGACCAGCCCCGGGGGGTTTCACACCCCCCGGACCCCCTGTGGGA
>JANNNF010000282.1:0-2642 GCA_031398405.1 Rhodobacterales bacterium
ATCTTGGCGAGGAATTTGTTATGGCTCAGGCCCACCGACCCGGTCAGGCCAAGTTCGGTTTCCATCCGCCGCACAAGGCCGGCCATAAGTGCTGCAGGGGATGCGCCGTGCAGGCGGGCAGTGCCGGTCAGGTCCATGAACGCCTCATCGAGGCTCAGGGGCTCAATGGCGGGGGTCAGCGCCTCCATCATCGCGCGGATGGCGCGCGACGCCTCGACATAGGCGGGAAAGCGGGGTTTGACGACGACGGCCTTGGGGCAGAGTTTCAGCGCCTGAAACATCGGCATCGCGGACCGCACGCCGTGGATGCGCGCGAGGTAGCAGCAGGTGGACACCACCCCCCGCGTGCCGCCGCCCACGATCACCGGCTGATCGCGCAAGGCCGGATTGTCGCGCTTTTCCACCGATGCATAGAAGGCGTCGCAGTCCATATGGGCGATGGAAAGCTGGTCGAGTTCGGGGTGGCTGGTCACACGCGGGCTGCGACACGCAGGACACCGCGCGCCGGTTGGAAAGGGGGTCAGGCAATCGCGGCACAGGGCGGGCATGGGGGTTAGCTGCGGAGCCGGTCCATCGCCAGCACCAGTGCCTCGGAGATGCCGGGTTCGGACAGGGCGTGGCCTGCGACGGGGATCATGCGCAGGGTGGCGCGGTCCCAGCCGTCAGACAGTTTCCAGGCCGACACAGGGGGGCAGATCATGTCATAGCGGCCTTGGACGATGTCGGCGGAAAGATGTTCGATGCGGTTTCGTTCGCGCAAAATCCAGCCATCGACCTGCAAGAAGCCAGCGTTGTAGAAATAGTGATTCTCTAGCCGGGAAAAGGCGCGGGCGTATTCGGCGGGACTTTCGCCCATCGGGCCATCGTGATGGACCGAGGCAAGGGCGTTTTCCCAATTGGCCCAGATGCGGCCAAAGCGGGTTTCCTCCATCATATTGCCCGAAAACAGGCGGCGATGGTAGGCTTGGATCAGGTTCTTACGCTCGGCCAGCGGAATGGCCGCGACGAAACGCGCCCAGAGTTCGGGGAAGAAAGCCCCCGCCCCGCCGCCGTAGAACCATGTCAGTTCGGCGCGTGTCATCAAGAACACGCCGCGCAGCACCAGATGGGCGACATGGGCGGGGTGGCTGATCGCGTAGATCAGGGCGAGGGTTGCCCCCCAACTGCCGCCAAACAAGATGAATTTGTCAATTCCCAGAGTTTTGCGGATCGATTCGATGTCTTCGATCAGATGCCAGGTGGTGTTGGCGATGATGCTGGCATGGGGGCGCGAGCGCCCGCAGCCGCGCTGATCAAACAGCACCACACGGTAGACCGACGGGTCGAAATAGCGCCGCATCGCGGGCGAACAGCCGCCCCCCGGCCCGCCATGCAGCACGATGACCGGGATACCGCGCGGATTGCCGCATTGTTCGACGTAAATCTTGTGACCGTCGCCCACGTCGAGTGTGCGCTGATCGAACGGGTCGATCGGCGGGTACAGAAATTCGACTGCGCGCTTTTGGCCTGATCTGTGATCCATGGATGATCTATATACCGAGATGAGGCGCGCAGCGCTACCTGTCAGATTAAGGAAACGGGCCAAGATGCAGACGACCGTAGACCCTGCCGAAGTTGCGAAGTTTGAGGCTATGGCTGCCGAGTGGTGGAACCCCAACGGAAAGTTCAAGCCGCTGCATATGCTGAACCCGTGCCGTCTGGATTACATCACCCGCCAGATTGCTGCCGAGTTTGACCGCGATCTGACCGCAGCTTTGCCGCTTGCGGGGTTGCGGTTGCTGGATATTGGTTGTGGGGGGGGGCTGCTATCAGAACCGATGGCGCGGCTGGGCGCAACAGTTGTGGGGGCCGATGCCGCCCCGCGCAACATTCCGGTGGCGCAGGTTCATGCGGCCCAGTCGGGGCTGGTGATCGACTATCGCCACACCACCGCCGAAGATATGGCAGCTGCGGGTGAACAGTTCGACGTGGTGCTGAACATGGAGGTGGTGGAGCATGTGTCTGACCCGCTGGCCTACCTTACCGCCTGCCAGCAGTTACTGCGGACTGGCGGGCTGATGATCTGTTCCACCCTGAACCGGAACGCGAAAAGCTTTGTCATGGCCATTGTCGGCGCGGAATGGGTGATGCGCTGGCTGCCGAAGGGCACGCATGACTGGTCGAAGTTCATCACTCCGGACGAGCTTTATGACCTGATCCGCAAAGCCGGCCTTGATCCGGTGGACCGTAAGGGAATGGTCTTCAACCCGGCAAGCTGGCGGTGGAGCCTGTCTGACCGCGATCTTGGGTGCAATTACGTGACTGCCTCGGTCAAGCCGACCTAAGGCGCCGCCACCAGCGTCCGGCGCTGACCGGCGCGGATCACGTCATGCAGGATGCCGGCCAGATCGTCGATGTCCGCCGGGCCGTGGCTTGAGTTCAGCCGGATCAGCCATCGCGGCGCGTGGCCTGCGACCTCGGGCGCTTCTAGCAGCGGCATCTTGAGGCCCGCGGAAGCGGCAAGCGCCGTCAGGGCGCGGGCCGTTCCGGGTTGCAAGCGCAGTGGCACCACCGGAGAGGGCTGGCCCATGACTGGCAGGTGGTCGGCCATCAGGTGATTGCGCAGCCGTAGCGACGCGCCCTGCAGCAGGCGGCGGCGGCGG
>JANNNF010000284.1:0-6751 GCA_031398405.1 Rhodobacterales bacterium
CCTGAACAGGGTAAGCCCTTCACTTCGGTGACTAAATTCACCCCCGCTGCGGCTGGCGACACCACTGCTGGCGTGTTCCAGACCGAAGTGCGTCAGCAAGTGCTGACCGTTGCCCCCGGCGCGTCAGCCAGCAGCACCAGCCGTTTGTTTGCGGGCGCAAAAGAATGGGAAACCATCAAGCGTTACCAGAATGAAGCGGGCATCCCCGGCTTTATCGACAGCATCGACTGGGGTTGGTTCTTTTTCCTGACCAAGCCGATTTTCGCCGTACTGCACTGGTTGCACGGCTTGATCGGCAATATGGGCGTGGCGATCATCGCGCTGACCTTCGTGCTGAAATTGCTGGTGCTGCCGCTGGCCTATAAATCCTACGTCTCCATGGCGCGGATGAAAGAACTGCAGCCAGAAATCGAGGCGATGAAAGAACGGGTCGGCGACGACAAGCAGCGCATGCAGAAAGAAATGACGGCGTTGTATAAGGAAAAGAAGGTCAACCCAGCAGCGGGCTGCCTGCCGATCCTGATACAAATCCCGATTTTCTTCAGCCTGTACAAAGTGATCTTTGTCACCATCGAGTTGCGCCACGCCCCATTCTTTGGCTGGTTGAAGGATCTGTCCGCGCCCGATACCTCCTCGATCTACAATCTGTTCGGTCTGCTGCCGTGGGCGGCACCCGATCCGGGATCGATCATGGCGCTAATCTTCATCGGCCTGCCCGCAATCCTTTTGGGCGTCACAATGTGGCTGCAGCAGAAACTGAACCCGGCCCCCGCCGACCCGGTTCAGCAACAGATTTTCGCCTACATGCCGTGGGTGTTCATGTTCATGCTGGGCAGTTTCGCCAGCGGGTTGGTGGTTTACTGGATTACCAACAACCTGATCACCTTCACCCAACAATACATCATCATGCGCAGCCATGGTCACAAGCCTGACCTATTTGGCAATATCAAAGCAGGCTTCAAGAAGAAGCCGGCGGTGGTTGCGGGCCCGAAGCCCAAAGGCAAGGCATGACCCAAAGGCTGACCCGGATCAGCCGACACCCGATCAAGGGACACGGACGCGAAGACCTCGCGTCCGTTGTGCTTTCGGCGGGAGCCTGTCTGCCATGGGACCGGCACTGGGCTGTGGCGCATGATCAGGCGCGGCTGGTGGAAGGGTGGAACCCGTGCGTCAACTTTGCGCGTGGGGCCAAGGCACCTGGGCTAATGGCGATTACATCAGAACTGGACGAGGGCACGGGGCAGTTGACCCTGCGCCATCCAGACCAGGGTGAGATCACCGTTCGGCCCGATGATCCCACTGACCTTGCGCGCTTTATTGCATGGGTTACGCCCCTGAACCCGCCTGATCGCGCACAGCCCTTGCAGATTGTCAGCGCAGGGCGGGGCATGACGGATTCGGCCTTTCCCTCTGTCGCGATCCTGTCTGAAACGTCGCTTGCCGATCTGTCCGAGCGGATGGGGAATGACCTTTCCCCACATCGCTGGCGCGGCAATCTGTGGATCGACGGGGCCGAGCCTTGGGCCGAGTTTGGCTGGATCGGTCGCCATCTCCGCATCGGCAACGCCATCCTTCGGATCGAAGAGCGCATTACCCGCTGCCGTGCGACGACCGTGAACCCCGCTACAGGGCGTATCGACGCTGATACGTTGCGGGGCTTGGAAACTGCTTTTGGCCATCAGGACTTCGGGCTTTATGCCACGGTCGTGGATGGCGGCCCCGTGACTGTGGGCGATGATTGGACCCTGACATGAGCCTTGCCTTTTCCCTCGCCCCAGAGCCCGAGGATGCCGCACGCGAGGCGGGCCGTTTGCTGTTTGCCGGCGAAGTGACATTTGTCAAAGGCGTGGTCGCCATGTC
Source organism: Rhodobacterales bacterium (assembly GCA_031398405.1). Classification (GTDB taxonomy): domain Bacteria; phylum Pseudomonadota; class Alphaproteobacteria; order Rhodobacterales; family Rhodobacteraceae; genus JANNNF01. The sequence continues at coordinate 1,861 of JANNNF010000284.1, forward strand.
TGGACTGCCCCCGGCAGACCGGCTGGAGGTGTGCTTTGCAGGCAGGTCCAACGTTGGAAAATCCAGCCTGATCAATGCGCTGACCAACCGCAAAAACCTTGCGCGCGCGTCGAACACGCCGGGGCGGACGCAAGAGATCAACTTTTTTGCGGCTGGCGGCGTGCCCTTTGGCCCCGAACGCTATGTCGTCGATTTGCCCGGCTATGGATATGCCGAGGCTCCGGTCCATATTGTGGCGAAGTGGCAGGCGCTGCTGAAACAATATCTGCAAGGCCGTCAGACCCTGCGCCGTGCCTTTGTGCTGATCGACACTCGGCACGGGATCAAAGCGGTGGACGAGGAAATTCTGACCATGCTTGACCGGTCTGCCGTCACCTTTCAGGTGGTAATGACCAAGGCCGACAAAGTGCTGAAGGCGGAACGCGATACCAATGTGGCGCAGGTAATGGAGGCGCTGAAAAAGCACCCCGCCGCATACCCCGAGATTGTGGTGACCAGTTCGGAAAAAGGCGACGGGATTGAAACGCTGCGGGCGATCATCGCTACGCTGGAGTAGTTGGCCCTAAACGTGCTGCGCGCCGTTGACCTCGATCTCGGTGCCCGAGATGTAGCTGGACTGTTCCGAGCACAAAAACCAGATCACATCCGCCACTTCGCGCGGCTGACCCAAGCGCCGCAGCGGCAGCTTCTCGACAATCTTGTCGGTGCCGGGCGACAGGATAGCAGTTTCCACCTCGCCCGGTGCTATCGCATTGACCCGCACGCCCAACGGGCCAAAATCATGCGCCATTTCCCGCGTCAGAGCGGCAAGCGCGGCTTTTGAGGTGGCATAGGCCGCCCCCGCAAACGGATGCACGCGCACCCCGGCAATCGACGTGACATTCACGACCGAGCCTTTGGTGGCCGCCAGTTCAGCCTGCAACCCGCGCGCAAGAATCACGGACGAAAAAAAGTTCACATGGAAAACTTGCCCCCATGTCCGCAGGTCGGTTTCCAGCGTGTTCAACCGCTTGCCTCCGTCGCCCTTCGGGCTGATACCAGCATTATTGACCAAAGCGTGCAATCGACCGTTGATTTTGCCCTTGATGGTTTCAATCGCTTCAATGGTCTTGTGCGGGTCCGCGAGATCAATCTGAATGTGGTTCTCCTCGCCACCCGGCCACGGGCAACGGGGATCAAAGGGTTGGCGGGAACAGGTCAGCACCCGCCAGCCTTCGGCAGAAAAGCGCTTGACCGTCGCGTGCCCGATACCACGGCTGGCGCCGGTCAGGACTAGTGTTTTCTGCTCGGTCATCGCACCCTCCGGTTAAGGTCAAAGGCTTACGCATTTGGTCGGGAAAGGCAAGGCGGCCTATCCCTTATTGGCAGACCTCCACAAAGCGGCTACCAACTGCGCAACCCAAAGGAGGCCCCTGATGAGAAAGCAGATAGCCACCATGTCTGACGCCGCAAGCACCGCGAAAATGCTGTCTGAAGCCCTGCCCTATCTGCAACGCTATGCCGATTCGGTGGTGGTGGTAAAATTTGGCGGCAACGCCATGGGCGACGATGCCGCGATGGCCGAATTTGCCCGCGACATCGTGTTGATGCGGCAGGTCGGGGTGAACCCGGTCGTGGTGCACGGCGGCGGGCCGATGATCAACGACATGCTGACCAAGCTGGGCATCAAGTCAGAATTCGTGCGCGGCAAGCGGGTGACGGATAAGGCCACCGTGCAAGTCGTCGAGATGATCCTGTCTGGGCTGGTCAACAAACGTATCGTGCAAGCGATCATGGATGCTGGTGGGCGCGCTGTGGGGATTTCGGGCAAGGACGACGATCTGATGGTCTGCGTCGCCGATGACCCGGAGCTTGGTTTCGTGGGCCGCCCGGTTGAGATGAATGTGCAGGTTCTGCGCGATCTGTATGCGGCGGGGATCATTCCGGTGGTGGCCCCGGTGGCGACTGGCATGGCGGACAATGAGACGTTCAACGTGAACGGTGATACGGCCGCGGGGGCGATTGCGGGTGCGCTGCAGGCGGACCGGTTGCTGCTTTTGACCGATGTGTCGGGGGTCAAGAATGCGGCGGGCGATGTGATGACCCAGATCACGCCCGAGGAAGTACGCCAGATGATCACCGACGGCGTGATTGCGGGGGGGATGATTCCCAAAACGGAAACGGCGCTTGCAGCGTTGGATCAAGGCGTCAGGGCTGTCACGATCATGGATGGCCGGGTGCCCAATGCCTGCCTGATGGAATTGTTCACCGACCATGGCGCAGGCAGCCAGATCCGGTCTACCGAACCCCGGGTGAAGCCTCGCGTGCGGCGGGGATAATGCACGATCTCGCGCAGATAACCGAAGTCGCAGCCGCGCTGCAGCTGGAGGTGTTAGGCGGGTTTTCCTGTGCTGAGGACGAGTCGGGGTTGCCTGCGGGCACCCGCACCTTGCTGATGCTGGGCCCGCGCGAGCCGGGGTTTTGGCAGCATCTGACAGCACAGCCTGAATGGGGCGGCCCGGATGCGGTGGACCGCTGGTCGCGCCGGGTAATCGGGCGTCTGGCCTGCGATCTGGGGGCCAAAGCGCTGTTTCCCTTTGGCGGGCCGCCGTATCACCCGTTCTACCGGTGGGCACTGCGGACGGGGCGGGTCTGGGATAGCCCGGTGCGGTTGCTAGTGCATTCGCAGCAGGGCCTGATGGTAAGTTTTCGCGGGGCTCTGGCACTTAAGCAAGTGTTGGACGTGCCCCCGTCCAAGGCACCCCCGTGTGAGGCTTGCGCTCAACCCTGTCTTGCCGCCTGCCCTGCGGGGGCTCTTGGGGTGCAAGGCTATGACGTGCCGGGGTGCCACAGCTATCTGGACAGCGCGGCAGGCAGCGATTGCATGAACTTGGGTTGCGCTGTGCGTCGTGCTTGCCCCGTGTCCCAAGCCTATGCAAGGATGCCTGAACAATCAGCATATCACATGAGGCAGTTCCACAAATGAAGCGCCTGATCCTGACCCGCCACGCCAAATCCGCCTGGGATGACCCGTTGACACCGGACCATGACCGACCGCTGAACGAACGGGGTAAGGCCGCCGCCGCCGACCTTGGGCAATGGCTGGCCAGCCGCGATTATGTGCCGGGGCAGGTGCTGTGTTCGGACGCCGAGCGCACGCGGAAAACATGGTCAGGGATAGCCCCTGCGCTGCCTGGCACCCCAATACTCGAACTGAAACCGGCACTGTATCACGCGGGACCGGATGTGATGCTGGCAGTGTTGCGCCACGGTTCGGCGGATTGCGTGATGATGATCGGGCACAATCCTGGCATCGCTGATTTTGCGGCACGTCTGGTGGCGCATGCACCCCAGAGCGGCGATTTTGCCCGCTACCCGACCGGGGCCACGCTGATTGTGGATTTTGTCGTCGAGGCTTGGGCGGATGTTGCCTTTGGGCTGGGTACAACGGTGGATTTCATTGTGCCGAAAGAAGTTATGGCCTGAGAGCAAGATGGGCGAACACGGCGGGGCCGGGATCGCCCATCATACTTAATGACCCAATATCTGGCTCAGGAACAGTTTGGTACGGTCGGATTTGGGGTTGTTGAAGAACTCGGGCGGCTCGCTCTGTTCCACGATCTGGCCCTGATCCATGAAAATCACACGGTTAGCCATGGTTTCAGCAAAGCCGATCTTCGGAGTCACGCACAGCATTGTCGTGCCATTTGCCTCGAAGCTGATCCTGGTGTGTAGTACCGACGCCGATCTCTATTTCAAGCGTTGAAGTACCTTCGCAGAGGGTTCCGGTCAGGGCTTAGTGCGCCACGCAAAGCTTGGCCTTGTCGCTTGCCCAGCAGGCACCGATCAGCACCACCGCACCTAGGGGCACGTCTGTCATTTCGGCAAAGGCGACTTCATTCCAGAACGCTTCTCCAACGCCCGGTGCCTTGACGCGCACCCGTGCACGATATTGGCCGTCCGGTGATGCTAAGGCGAAAGCCCCGCCCGAACCGATACCATCCGTCAGGCAATCACCGCGGATGACATCTGTTCCTTTAACGATAAAGATACATTCGGCAGGCAGGGTAACATCGTCTCGGGCAAAAGCGACCCCGGCCCATAGCAGGCCGAGGCAGCAAAGAACCGGCCGCAACATCAGTGGCCCAATATCTGGCTTAGGAACAGTTTGGTACGGTCGGATTTGGGGTTGTTGAAGAACTCGCGCGGCTCGTTCTGTTCCACGATCTGGCCCTGATCCATGAAAATCACCCGGTTTGCGACGGCTTGGGCAAAGCCCATCTCATGGGTCACACAGATCATGGTCATCCCCTCTTCGGCGAGGCTGATCATGGTGTCGAGCACCTCCTTGATCATCTCGGGGTCAAGGGCGCTGGTTGGCTCGTCAAACAGCATGATCCTTGGTTTCATGCACAGCGATCGGGCGATGGCCACGCGCTGCTGCTGACCGCCCGACAACTGGCCTGGGTATTTGTGCGCCTGTTCCGGAATTTTCACCTTGCGCAGAAAGTGCATGGCGGTTTCTTCAGCCTCGCGCTTGGGCGTCTTGCGGACCCAGATCGGGGCGAGGGTGCAGTTTTCCAAAATGGTCAAATGGGGAAAGAGGTTGAAGTGTTGAAACACCATGCCGACCTCGGACCGGACCTTGTCGATGTTCTTCAGGTCAGAAGTTAGCTCTGTGCCATCCACGATGATCTGGCCGGACTGGTGTTCTTCCAGCCGGTTAATGCAGCGGATCAGGGTGGATTTGCCGGACCCTGATGGGCCGCAGATGACGATACGTTCGCCCTTTTGCACCGTCATGTTGATATCGCGCAGCACATGGAAGGTGCCGAACCATTTGTTCATTGCTGCGATCTGGATGGCGATCTCATCCGAGATCTGCATTTTGGAAAGGTCAACTGCGTGTTCG
>JANNNF010000303.1:0-20568 GCA_031398405.1 Rhodobacterales bacterium
ATAAAAAGCCTCCATGTGTTCGGACGCGGTGTTTTTGGTCTGATGTTCCGACATTCGGATCAGCGACAGGTCGATCTGCAAGGGGGTTGCCCCGATCAGCCGCGCAAATTGGGTTTCCGTCTGAATTTTCTTGGGCATCAGGTTCAGCAGGCCGATGCGCAAAGGGCGGATATCCTGCATCGCAGCCCGATCGGGCGACATGACCATGACGCCTTCGTTCCGCAGAACGTCAAAGGCGGGCAGGGTCTGGGGCAGGGTGATGGGCATCGGGATATCCTCTGGCGGTCAGGTAGTTGTGATGTCGCGCTGATCAAGGACGCGGGCGATCAGATCGTCGAAGTCGGCGGGGGTTTTGACCTGTGCCACATCTTCGGCGGTGATGGTCACGCCCCAGTTCGCCATCGCGGCATAACGGGGTTGGCGGTGTGCCAAGGCGCGGGCGTAAGTCCAGCGTACAAAGGCATCCGGATCGCAGCTTTCTTCAGTCACAGAATGGCTTACACGGTAATCTTCCCACATCGCATTAAGAAAGGCTGGTTGATAATACATCGGCTTTGGTGCGCGGTCAAAGCGGCGGATCAAGTCGGCAGTGTGGTCATCGGACCCTTTGATCCAGACCATCAGCAGGTTTTCTGACAGTTTGGTCAGCACCGGGTCGGCAGGGTCGGTGGGGTCCACCACCTCACAGATCGACCCGCCACTGTCGCAAACGAAATTTGCATAACCGTATAGGTCATGCGCCCGGTCGATGAAGCGCAGGGTATCGTGCAGGGCGGCAACTTCGGCGTCACGGTGCTGATCCTGACGGCGCAGATATTCGGCAAAGGGCACGCCGCCCTTTGCCGGATCGCCAGGTTTTCCAAGATAGGTGGACAGCGGGGCGAGGTTGTCAAAAGTGATGTTCGACGCGATGTAGACCGAATCCGTCATCAGCAATTCGCGCAGCAGTGGCACCTTCATGGCTTCGCGCTTGAAGTTGTCGGCGATGAATTCGCCCATGTAGCGGGTGCCAATGCGGTAATCGACGGAATAGTGAAACCACCCCGCCCCCCCCGATTTATCGGCGTCGCGCAGCATGTTGGACAGATGGGTCTTGCCCAGACCTGACATGCCAAACAGCAGCACCCTCTTGTGGGTGGCGGTTAGATACTCGGCACTGGAGGCATAAATCATGGCGTGACCCTTGGTTTGCCCGACAGGTGTTAACCGTGCAGCCACCGGATTTCACGCACAAAATGCAATCGGCCCCGCCAGTTCCCAAGCGGGGCCGAACATTGACGCATCAGGGCGGATCAGAAGCTCCAGCCGACCTTGATGCCGATGCCAACTGCCGAGTTATCCGCAAAAGCCGCAACCGGACCTGCCGTCACTGCCGTGGCATTGCCAAGCTTGGTGTAGTTGATCCCGGCAGTGATCTTCATGTTGTCGTTGGTGTAGACACCCGCCAGCGTCAAACCCAGACGACCCGCAGTCGGGGCCAGCGGCGAGACATTGGTGTTGCCCTTTGTTTCATAGCTGACCGAAACCGACCCAGCCCAGCTTTCGTTGAACCGCCGACCGACGCCCAAGGAATACGTGATGGTGTCTTCAAGGTTGATCAGGCTGCCGCCACCGGTTGCGAGACCAAAACCCCTTGGCGTCAGGCGAAAGCTCGACCAATCGACCCAGCGGATCTGCCCGAACACCAACGTATCCTTGGCAACCCCCGACTGGAAATCAAGGTTGACCGACTGCGGTGTGGTGACAGTGGTTGTGGACGGCACGCCATTCAGAGCCGCAAGCGGGCCGGGCAAGCTGTTTTCGATCGTGTTGAACTTGTGCTTGACCTCAGAGTTGTAGGTCAGTGCCACCCGCATTGCAATTTCGGGTTTTTCGAACGCCACGCCCACCACATAGCCCGGAGCCGTGTCGCTTTCCAAGCTTACCGTATAGCCAGACAGCGCCCCATACCCAAGGCCTTGCAGTTTGATAAATGCGTTCGATCGCTGCGCCTTGATGCCGACATGGGCGCTGAACGCGTCGGTGAATTTATAGCGCAGAAGGCCGGTGACGGCCGTGGCCTTTGCAATGGCATTGGTGCCGCCCAGCACGGGCGAGGTCGGCGCATACAGCACTTCTGCGCCAAACGGCTGATCAATCACCAGACCAAACGACAGCTTGTCGTTGATGTCATATTTATAGCTGAGCGCGATTTGTGTGTAATCGGCGGCTACGCTGCCAGTGGGCTGGGCTGCTACATCGCGGCCCGACACGCTTGGCTTTACGCTGCCAAATGACAACTCCACATAGCGGCCCTTTTCGAACAGCACGCCAAGCCCCTGTCCCGACCTGTCAATCCCGCCCGCCGATGCCATCGTGGCCGATGCGACAAACAGTCCTGCCGCCAAAGTTGTTTTTTTCATTTTTTTCCTCATCCCTAACTCAGAGATTTCCCCTGTGATCAGCGTAAGGCGGTGGGTAAAACCGGTCAATCAATGACGCGGCGTCACATTTCTGTGAGATTTGATTGTGACTTTCTGGCAAGGCCCTGTGCGCGAATGGTCAGCCAGTTGGCAAAGAAAATCAGTGCGCCGCCCGCTATGACGCCGATGGAAATGGGTTCCGCATAGATCAGCGCGCCGACCACGGCAATTACCGGCAAGCGGATGAAATCTATCGGGGCGACAAAGCTCGCAGGGGCCAGCGATAGCGCAGTTGTCAGACACAGATGGGCGACCACCCCGGCCAACCCAATCAACGCAAGCCAAGGCAATGTCGCGTGGGTGGGCCAGCTTACTTGCCCATCATGGCCCGCCATCACCGCGCCGAACACGGCTTGCATGACCGTAAGCCAGAACAGGATAGAGATGATATCTTCGCCCTTTGTCAGCGCCTTTGTCATCAGCAAGGTTGCTGCAAAAAACACCGCAGACCCGGCAGCAGCCAGCACGCCCGGATCAAGATGTGTAAAATCAGGCCGTGCCACGACAAGGATACCGACAAACCCCAAGGCCGCAGCCAACAGACCGATCGGCGTCAGACGTTCCCCCAACACAAACGGCGACAGCAAAATCACCCAGATTGGCGAGGTGAACTCCAGCGCGAACACCTGCGCAAGCGGGATCACGGTGATCGCATAAAACCAAAGGTTCTGCCCGGTAAAGTGCAGCAGGTTGCGAAGCAGATGTTGGCCCATCCGGTCAGTGCGAATACGGGGCAGGCGGCCCAGAGCACCGCCTGCAATCACCACCAGCATGAACCCGATCACGGAGCGGGCGGTCATTATCTCAAACGTGTCATGCAGGGCAGACACTTGCCGCCCGGAAATGGCCATTGCGGTGAAAGATGCAATTGCGCCCGTCATCCACAAGGCAGCGGCGAGGGGGCGATAGGTGGGGGCAGGGGTTGGCACAGCACTCTCCCGTTTGGGCGGTCAGTCCGTGATCATGTTATAGCGCCGGGGGATGGCGGCGGTCGTGCGCGCCCAGTCACTTGCGCCGGTGCGGGCCTGATGCACGGCCAACGCCGCCTGATCGGTAAACGTCTCGTCCACCTGCCACACCAACGGATCGGCAGTTTGGACCACGTCAAAGGACAGACACCCCGGTTCAGCCCGGGTCAGGCGAATGTGGTCAGGCAGATGGCGCGCGACAATGGCCGCTTCCTCCGCCGATCCGCACAGCAACTGACCGGACAGGCGGATCATTCCAGCTCGATCGTACCGGGTGGCTTGCTGGTGCAGTCGTAGAACACCCGGTTCACGCCCTGCACCTCGTTGATGATGCGGGTGACGGTTTCGCCAAGGAATTCATGGCTGAAGGGATAGTAGTCCGCCGTCATCCCATCGACACTGGTGACCGCCCGCAACGCCAGCGCAAAGTCATAGGTGCGCCCGTCTCCCATCACGCCTACGGTTTTCATCGGCAGAATGGCGGCAAAAGCCTGCCAGATTTCATCGTAAAGCCCATGCTTGCGGATCTGGTCTATGTAGACCGCATCCGCGCGGCGCAGAATATCCAGCTTTTCGGCCGTAATCTCGCCGGGACAGCGGATGGCAAGGCCGGGACCGGGGAAGGGGTGACGGCCGATGAACGACGCGGGCAGGCCTAACTCACGACCCAAGGCGCGCACCTCATCCTTGAATAACTCGCGCAGGGGCTCCACCAGCTTCATGTTCATGCGTTCGGGCAAACCGCCGACGTTGTGGTGCGATTTGATGGTGACCGACGGACCGCCGCTGAACGACACCGATTCGATCACGTCAGGGTACAGTGTGCCTTGGGCCAGAAACTCTGCCCCGCCGATAGCCTTGGCATGCTTTTCAAACACCTCGATAAACGCGGCCCCGATGATCTTGCGCTTGGTTTCCGGGTCGGAAACCCCTTCCAGCCGGCCAAGGAACAGATCGGATTCGTCGGCGTGGATCAGGGGCAGGTTGTAATGTTCGCGGAACATGCCCACGACCTGCTCGGATTCGCCCAAACGCATCAGCCCGTGGTCGACATAGACGCAGGTCAACTGATCGCCGATCGCCTCGTGGATCAGGATCGCGGCAACAGAACTGTCTACGCCCCCCGACAGCGCACAGATTACCCGGCCTTGGCCGACAGTTTCGCGGATTTTGGCAATCGCGCGTTCGCGGTAGGCGCCCATGGTCCAGTCGCCTTTGAACCCTGCCAGTTTGACAAAGTTCGCGTAGAGCGCGGCACCCTTGGGGGTGTGATGCACCTCGGGGTGAAACTGCACAGCATAGAAATGGCGGGCCACATCGGCAGTGATCGCGAAGGGCGCATTCGGGCTGGTGCCGTACACCTTAAACCCGGGGGCGATTTTCGACACATGGTCGCCGTGGCTCATCCACACCTGCTCGCGGCCATCTGTGAACCAACCGTCCAGAATGGACAGCGCGGCATCAGAGGGCGTCACATAAGCCCGGCCAAATTCGGCAGTCCCATGACCGTGTTCAACAAGCCCGCCCAACTGCTGCATCATGGTCTGCTGACCGTAACAGATGCCCAAAACCGGAACGCCCAACGACCACAGCGCGTCCGGCGCGCGCGGCGACCCTTCGCGCGTTACCGAATCCGGGCCACCTGACAGGATCACGGCCCTTGGCGCAAAATCCGCCAGAAAGGCATCTGTGACCTTATTATAAGGGTGAATTACGCAGTAGACGTTCAATTCCCGCAGACGCCGCGCAATCAATTGCGTGACCTGAGAGCCGAAGTCGATGATCAGAAGGCGGTCTGTATGTTGCATGCGCCCGCATAGGCAAAGGTTGCAGAAATCGCAAGAGGGGGGCTGCGGCGCATGCGTCGTTTCCAGCGCGCGGTGATGTCGCTTTTGCGCGCCAAGCGGCGTATTCAGGGGGCGATTTGATCATCGCAGACGGCATAAGATGGTCAAAACACGCCGCCATCTGCGGCCAGCTAAAGGGATTCGGGGCTATGAATGATCAGGCAGGGCGCAGGGTCCGCGGCGGTGGCGGATCAACTCGGCGGGCAGAACGCACCGCAGTCAGCTTTGAGACGGCAAAGTTCATTCAGCGCAACATCCCGAACTTTGAGATTCTGAACGAGGAAGCGCTTCAGATCATCGAGTGGAATGCCGAGACAGTGCTGGAGGAAATCGGCGTAAACTTTGTCGAAAACCCCCATGCGCTGGATTTGTGGCGCGCAGCCGGCGCGGATGTGAAGGGCGAGCGGGTGCACATTCCGCGCGGTCTGGCCCGCAAGCTTTGCTCAACCGCGCCAAAAACCTTCACCCAACACGCCCGGAACGCCACCCGCAATGTTGAAGTGGGCGGCCGCAATCTGGTGCTGGCCCCGGTTTACGGCCCCCCCTTTGTGCGTGATGCGGAAGGTGGTCGGCGCTATGCCACCATCCATGATTTCCAGCAGTTCGTGAAGCTGGGCTATATGTCGAAATGGTTGCACCATTCGGGCGGGACAGTGTGCGAACCCACGGATGTTCCGGTGAACAAACGCCACCTTGATATGCTTCACGCCCACATGACGCTGTCTGACAAGCCCTACATGGGGTCTGTCACCGAACCCAGTCGGGCCACCGATTCGGTCGAAATGTCGAAAATCCTGTTTGGGTCGGATTTTGTTGACCAGAACACCGTAATGACCAGCCTGATCAACATCAACTCTCCGATGACGTTTGACGGCATCATGATGGGCGCGTTGGAGGTTTACGCCAGCAACAACCAGGCCAGCATAGTGTCACCTTTCATCGTTGGCGGGGCCATGGCCCCGGTGACGGTGGCGGGAACACTGACGCAGGTGTTGGCCGAAATTTTAGCGGGTGTGTCGTACTCGCAATTGGTTCGGCCCGGATCACCGGTGATCGCGGGTGCCTTTGTGACATCCATCGACATGAACTCGGGTGCACCAACCTTTGGCACGCCGGAAGCCGCCCATATCACCTATGGTGCTGGTCAATTGGTGCGGCGCCTGGGTCTGCCGTATCGGTCTGGCGGGTCGTTCTGCGGATCGAAATTGCCTGACGCGCAGGCAGCGTATGAAACCGCGAACAGTCTGAACATGGCGCTGCTGGCGGGGGTGAACTTTATGCTTCACGCCTGCGGTTGGCTGGAGGGTGGGCTGGTTTCGTCTTACGAAAAGTTTGTGATGGACGCCGATCAATTGGGCACGCTGCACCATCTGGCCCAAGGCATCCAGATCGACACCAATGGCCAGGCAATGGATGCGATCCGCGAGGTTGGCCCGGGCGGCCACTATCTGGGGTGTGAGCATACTCAAGCCAACTTCAAATCGGCCTTCTGGAGGTCTGACCTGTTTGATTACAAACCGTTTGAGACCTGGGCCGAGGAAGGCGCGCGAGACACGCAGGCGCTGGCGTCGGAACGGGTCACCAAGATGCTGGGCGACTACCAGCAACCGGCCCTAGACGAAGGTGTGCGCGAGGCACTGGATGAATATGTGGCCAAGAAGAAGGCCTCGATGTCAGACGCGTTTATCTAAGGCTGTTGCCATCCACGAAACAGTGAGGCCCGCGTCATGCCCGACGCGGGCTTTTGTCGTTCAGCCCTGCGCCACACGGGGCAAGAGGCGTGCCTCGGCCATCAACGCGATCAGCACCTCAATATGGCGCGACACCGAATAGGTCGCATCACCGCGCCGACGGGTGTCTTCCATCAATGCTTCTTCGCATATCAAACGGGGAACTGCGCGTTCTGGCTGCATATTTCCATTTAAGAGGCGGCGCAGGTCGCGGTCGCGGCGGTATTCTTCCATCCCAAAGCGCGCGGCCCGCATTAGCAGGCGGGGGCGACGCAGTTCAGACAAGATAGTGCGGAAATCAGACATGGGCGGTCTCCTCTATGGAACGACCCATCCTGCACCGACACAACCCTGCGTTGCATACTTGCCATTTGCGGCGCGCGGAGGTTACCGAATTGTTTAGGAATTAGCGACAATTATAACTTTTCAACGAGCCATTAACCAACTGCTAACCTAAACCACCCAAGGTTGTATTTGTCCAAATGGCTGGACCCTCGCCCAAGTGGCGTATGCAAGACTGGATCTCGGGATTGAACCTGAACGCAGAACTGACCCTGCCCAACTGGCTGCCAGATGCGGTGCGTCTGTATCTTGATCACACCACGGAAGGGCTGTCGTTCCGCGCACTTGCCCGGCGTGAGGGACGACATGCCTCGACCGTAATGCGACAGGTGCGGCGCTACGAAAACCGCCGTGATGATCCGTTGATGGATCAGGCGCTGTCGGCGGTTTTAGGTCTGTGCAACCCCGAAGCCCCCCTCATTGACCCCAGCCAGAAGGACGACCCGATGACCATGACCCTGCGCCCCGCATCGCTTGCCGATGAAGCCACGTTGAACGCCGAAGGCCGCCGCATCCTGCGCCGCCTGGCTGAACCGGGTGCAGTGCTCGCGATTGCTCCCGATATGGAAAAGGCCGTGGTGATGCGAGAATTTCCCGATGGCCGCACCGCGCGGACGGGGGTACTGGAATGCCGGGTGGCGCAGGCCTTTGTGCTGAAGGACTGGATCGCCTGCCGTAAATCCGGGCGGGTGGCGACCTATGAGATCACGTCCGTGGGTCGCGCCGCACTGAAACGGATGATTGATGATGAAGACCGCAGGCGCGCCGGCATGGCCGAGGCTGGCACCCCCTTTGCAAACCAGCACCGTGAATGGGACACGCGTGAGGTGCCGGGCGAGGGCACTGAGGCCCCGCGCAAGATGCGCTACAATCTCGCGGAAAGCCCGATTGCTGCGATGGCACGGCGCCGCGATAAGGACGGCAAGCTGTTCCTCGAACCCGAACTGGTCGATGCTGCCGAGCGCTTGCGTGAGGATTTTGAACTTGCCCAGATGGGCCCGCGTGTGACCCAGAACTGGGACAGGTTTCTGACTGCAGGCGATAGAGGCGGCTATCGCCCCGACTCGGGTCAAGCGACCGGCCCGCGCCATGCCCGGGATCGGGTTGCTGCGGCCCTGCGTGATCTTGGCCCGGGCTTGGGCGATGTGGCGCTGCGCTGCTGCTGTTTTCTGGAAGGGTTGGAGGTGGCGGAAAAGCGCATGGGCTGGGCTGCGCGGTCTGGCAAGATCGTGCTGCGCATCGCGCTGCAACGGCTGCGGCGGCATTATGACGAGACTTACGGGCGGTCAGGCCCGTTGATCGGGTAAAGGAAATGGCCGGGGAAACGTCCCCGGCCATCGCGCAGCACGCGGTCTGCACCAGAATGGCATGAAGTCAGACCGGCTCGCTACACCCGTCCCTCACGCGCGCTGCAATCCCGCGGCGCTGACCCATGGCCCAACCCCCAGGGATCAGCGTGCCCAAACGACGGTTCTGTTTGTGGTTTCTGCGATTCTGACGAAGCACAAGCGCGTTTTTTGTGCTGCCCGGCACCCACAGGATGCTGCCTTGCGTGCGCTGCATCCCTGCAACCGTTGCCAAGGCAGCCCGGTCAGACTATGTGGAAAGGGACAGCGCGTCATGGGGGAATATATGTCACGCGACATCAAGCTGCCCGATCAACGCCACCCCGAAAAGGCCCACAAGGCCGACCAGGCCCAACCAAAGAAGCCGGATTGGATACGGGTCCGCGCCCCTACCTCGCAGGGTTACAAGGACACGCGCGATATAATCCGCGCACAAAAGCTGACCACGGTGTGTGAGGAGGCCGGTTGCCCAAATGTGGGCGAGTGCTGGAGCCAAGGCCACGCAACCATGATGATCATGGGTGAGATTTGCACTCGAGGCTGCACCTTTTGCAACGTGGCAACGGGCAAGCCGCAAACCTTGGATGCGTTTGAACCTGGCCGCGTCGCCCATGCGGTGGCCCAACTGGGGCTGAACCACGTGGTGATCACAAGCGTGGACCGTGACGATCTGGACGATGGCGGGGCTGATCACTTTGCACAGACCATCCGCGCCATTCGCCACCGCGCGCCGAACACCACCATCGAGATTCTGACCCCGGATTTCCTGAAATGCCCGCCTTCCGCGCTGGAAAAAGTGGTCGAGGCCCGCCCCGATGTGTTCAACCACAACCTTGAAACTGTCCCGGGACTGTATCTGGAGGTCCGCCCCGGCGCGCGCTATTTCCACAGCTTGCGCCTGTTGCAAAAGGTCAAGGAGCTTGACCCCACGATGTTCACCAAATCCGGCATCATGGTGGGCCTTGGCGAAGATCGCCCCGGTGTGTTGCAGGTGATGGATGACATGCGCGCGGCGGACGTGGATTTCCTGACCATCGGCCAGTATCTGCAACCGACCCCCAAACATCACCGTGTGGCGAATTTCGTGACGCCAGAAGAGTTCAAAGCCTATGAAACCGCCGCCTATGGCAAAGGGTTCCTGATGGTGTCTGCCACACCGCTGACCCGGTCGTCCTACCACGCGGGCGACGATTTTGCACAACTGCGCGCGGCACGGATGCAGAAACTCGGCCGCGCCTGATAGCACCTCTCCGTCTGCGAGAGTCCCCGGACTGCCGGGGCGAGTGGTATCACGCCGGGGCGGGTCGTCAGGCCGGGGCTACGAACGGCTGGCTGATATCTTGAAACACCGTCAAAGCCTCACACCGCGCCGCTCCCGCAGCGATCAGCGGGTAATCGGTCTTTCCGATCAGGCTACCATGTGCCTCACACACAAAGCGCCATGCGCAGGTCAAGGCGATATCGGCGTGGGTGATGTTTTCGCCAAACCAATAGGCTTTCGTACCACGTTCAGCCTCCAGCGCCTCCAGCACCGATAGAATCTGCGCCCGGCAGCGATCTTCCCAGACCGGAGAGGGCACATCGTGCAAGCGGCGTTCGTAAAACAGACTGACCGCCTTTTCCGCCAAACCGCAAGCTAAGCCGGTAATCCGCAGCACCCGGTGTCGGGCGGGCTCCAGACAAGGCGCTAGGGGGGCATCAACCAGACCATCCAGAAAGTCCAGAATCAGATGGCTGTCGGTCAGTGCCGTACCATCGTCCAGCACCAGAACTGGCACCCGCATCAAAGGGTTGCGGGCACGCACAGCCTCGGCATCGCCAAACACTGACCACGGGCGGTGTTCAAATGGCATCCCGTACTGCCGGAGTGCTATCCCAACCCGCCGGACAAAGGGGCTGTCATATTGGCCGATAAGGATCATTCCACACCTATCATTCAACGGGCGGCACCAGCTTGAGATACGCCGCAATCGCCGCACGGTCACTTTCGGGCAGGCGGGCCATGTTTTCAACCACATGGGTCATCTCGCCGCCAACCGAATCATAGTCGGGGGTAAAGCCCGTTGTCAGGTATTCGACAATCTCAGGCTCTGACCACTCCAGGGCCGCCGGGGTTATGTTCGGGAACACCTCTTTGCCTGCCGTGTCGGTTACGCCCGCCAGCCACCGCCCCTTGTCCATCCCGCCAAGCGCATTGCGGGGGGTATGACATTCTCCGCAATGGGCCATGGCCTCTACCAGATAGCGCCCGCGCCTCTGGGGCGGGGTCAGATCGCCCGCCACCACCCAGTCACGCGAAACAAACAGGAATTTCCAGCCGCCCAAAATGCGCCGCCATGAAAACGGAAAGCCCACCTCATGCGGCTGGCTGGGGGAGGTACTTGCGGGCAGAGTGCCCAGAAAGCTGTGCAGGTCAGCCACATCTTGCAGCGCAAGTTTGGTATAAGACGCATAGGGCAGGGCAGGGTAATAATGGGTGTCCCACGGTGAGACGCCCTTGGTGATCGCATTGGCAAGTGCCAGCAGCGTCCAATCCCCGATGCCCTGTTCAGGATCGGACGAGATATTGGGGGCCAAGAAGGTGCCAAACTCTGTCACAAACCGTTGCCCGCCTGATAGCAACAGTTGCGCGTCACCCTTGGCGTCCTTGGCCATGTGGCAAGACGCACAGCCGGTTGCCCAGAACACCGCCTCGCCCCGGATTGCATTGCCGGAAAGACCAGCAACATCGGCCTCGACCACCATATCAGGCCTTGTGACGTACCAGAACACGGCGGCACCGACCATGACCAACAAGATCAGATATCGGATCAGGCGCATCGCTTTCCCCCGGGCTGGCTATGGGGGGATGCTAACAAAGCAGGGGGACGCGGGCTATGGTTTTCCAGGCTTCAGCTTGTCATTGACCGTCAGCCAATCGGGCCAGCCGAACACATATTCGAACAACCCGATCCCCAGACAGACCGCAATCACCCCCAGCACCATCAACACCGTCCGCATCGGTGGCGGGTTTTGCTGCCAGCGTTTGGCGCGGATCAGCCATGTCATATAGTTCATGGCACATCCTCCTCGGTGAAGCGAACGGTTCCGATATAGGGTAGGTTGCGGTTTCGTTGAGCGAAATCAATACCGTAGCCTACCACAAATTCATCGGGACTGGTGAACCCTATCCATTTGGCACAAATGTCCACCTCGCGCCGGGTGGGTTTATCCAGCAGGGCGCAGACCTCCAGCCGGGCCGGATTGCGGCTCTCCAGCAAGTGGCGCACGTGGTGCAGGGTGAATCCGGTATCGACGATATCTTCGACCACAAGCACATCGCGCCCGGCAATTTCACCGCGCAAGTCCTTGAGGATACGCACCTCGCGTGACGACTGCATCGCGTCACCGTATGACGAGGCTTCCAGAAAATCGACCTCTACGGGCAGATCAATTTCGCGCACGAGGTCTGCGATGAACACGAAAGATCCGCGAAGCAGGCCGACCACAATCAGCTTGTCGGTGCCCATATAATGCGCGGTAATCTCGCGCGCCAAGCCTTCGATCCGCGCGGCAATCGCCTTGGCGCTGATCAACTGGTCGATCACATAGGCTTTTTGCGGCATCCCACCCTCTTGATTTTCCATGATCTGTTGCTCAATACCAGTTGTTACGACACGAGAGGTCCGATGCCCACCCATCATGAAGTCCGCGTTCTGCCCTATTCTGCCCAACAGATGTACGATCTGGTGGCAGATGTGGCATCTTATCCGAAATTCCTGCCATGGAATTCTGCCGCCCGCATCAACGCACGTCGCCCCGTCAATGGCCCGAATGGCGCGGGCGAGGTGATGGAGGCCGATCTGGTGATCAGCTTCAAGGTGTTCCGCGAACGCTTTGGCAGCCGGGTGACGCTATGGCCAGCAGCATACAAGATCGACACCGAATATCTGGATGGGCCGTTCAAATACATGAAATCGACTTGGGGCTTCACTGATGTGCCGGGCGGGTGTGAGGTTGATTTCTTTGTCGATTTCGAGTTTCGCAATGCCATTCTGCAAGGCATCATCGGGCTGGTGTTCAATGACGCCATGCTGCGGATTGTGCGGGCATTTGAACGACGGGCGGCAGAATTATACGGACCGCGCGCCTGACGGCGACGGAACGGCGATGCCTTGGCGTATAACTTCGGGTGGTTCAGGAGGCTACAATGCTGCGACTGATCTTGATGCTGGTCTGTCTGGCAGCCCCGGCTTTCGCCGACCGCCAAGCGGTCAAGCTTGGCGAGCGGTCATACTTGATCGACCTGCCCGACCGCCCGACAGATGCCCCAATGATTGTGGCGCTTCATGGCGGTGGCGGGAATCCGGCGCAATTTGCCCGCACCAGCCAGTTTGCCAAGCCAGCCTTGGCCGATGGCTTTGCGGTGATCTGGCCCGCAGGTACGGCGCGGTTTGGGCGGTTTCTGACGTGGAATGGCGGCTATTGCTGTGGCTATGCGGCCGAAGTCGGGGTCGATGATCTGGCGTTTCTGGATGCGGTGATCGCCGATGCGGGGGAACGGTTTGGGCTGAACACCCGTCGGGTCTATCTGACGGGCATGTCGAACGGGTCGATTATGGCCGAAACCTATGCGGCTCAGCGCCCGGGCAAGGTGCGCGCGGTGGCGGGGGTGTCGGGCACCATGGACGCAAGCCTGCGGGTGCGCGGTCCAGTGCCGTTGCTGTTGATCCACGGCACGGCGGATGATCAGGTGCCCTATGCGGGCGGCACCGGGGCAAGCAGCCTGACCAAGACAGATTTCTCGCCCGTAGAGGCCGTGATCAAGGCCTTCAGACGCCCCTTGCGCGGGCATGTGTCTGAGGACGCGCAACTGATCGACCCCGAAGCTGACGGCACATCCGTGGTGCAGATGGATTGGACAGATGACAAAGGCCATGTCCTGATCCGGCTTCTCAAGATCGAAGGGGGCGGCCACACCTGGCCCGGCGGACGCCGCAGCGCCTGGCAGGGGGGCACGGCGGATATTGTTGCCAATGCCGAGATCTTGCACTTCTTTTCGTTGCACCCTTAGCCAAGCGCCTTGACCATCAGGGCAATCGCGTGGTCCACCGTGGCCTGCCGCACTTGTGCCCGTCCAATCGCGCCAAAGTCTACCGTTTGCACGACTGTCGGCTGACCGTGCTTGGCAAGGCCAAAACATACCCGGCCTTCGGGCTTGAACGCCGACCCACCGGGGCCTGCGATCCCGGTTACGGCCACGGCCATCGCCGCATCTGACCGCGCCAGTGCACCGTCCGCCATCGCGCGGGCTACGGATTCCGACACAGCACCCTCGGTCGCAATCAGAACGGCGGGCACCCCCAACATCGCAGTTTTGGCGGCGTTGGAATAAGTCACAAACCCGCGGTCAAACACATCGGACGACCCCGCCGCCTCGGTCAGTGCGGCGGAAATCATGCCCCCAGTACAGCTTTCGGCGGTGGCGATCCGCACGCCCCAATAGCGCGCGGCTGTCAGCAGGTCTTCAACGCTCATCGCAGCAACACCCCATGGGCCACCCCTGCTGCCACGATCACGCCAAGCCCGGCAAACAGGCCGGCCCACAGATCGTCCAGCATCACCCCTGCAGCATCATGCCGGCGGTCTGCCCGGCCCACCAGCCACGGTTTCCAGATGTCAAACAGCCGGAACAGCACAAACGCCGCGATCCAGCCGGGGTAGGCGGTATAGGCCCAATCGGTCATGCCCCGGTTCCAGAACGCAGCGGCGGGGAACAGCAGGGCCACCCACTGGCCCGCCACTTCATCAATCACAAATTCGGATGGGTCTTCGCCGGGGCGGTCGGCAAGTTCACGCGCGACGGCCCAGAATCCAGCGGCGGTCACGACAATGGTCGCCAGCACCAGCACCCAGAACCCAAGATAGCGGTCAATCGCCAGCCCCAGCATGATGGCCACCGCCGACCCCCAGGTGCCCGGGGCAGGGCGCAAGTGCCCCACACCAAAGACGGTCGCCAAGGCCCGGCTCATGCCCGCACCAGCACGGCGGTGGCAACAGCCGCGATGCCTTCTTCGCGCCCGGTGAATCCCAGCCGCTCTGACGTGGTCGCCTTGACCGAAACAGTGCCCACATCCACCCCCATGATCCGCGCGAGTTCTGCCTGCATGTCTGCTGCATGTGGCCCGATCTTGGGGCGTTCGCACACCAACGTCACATCGCAGTTGCCCAAGGTATAGCCTTGCTCCCGGGCCAGCCCAATCGCATGGGCAAGGAAGATGTGGCTGGCTGCCCCCTTCCACTGAGGGTCAGTTGGCGGGAAATGCCGCCCGATATCACCCGCAGCCAGTGCCCCGTAAATCGCATCGGTCAGCGCGTGCATCCCCACATCGGCGTCCGAATGGCCCAGCAACCCCCGGCCATGAGGCACGCGTACCCCACAAAGCCAGACATGATCGCCGTCGCAAAAGGCGTGGACGTCATAGCCATTGCCCATTCGTACATCCATACCGCGCCCCCTAAGCAGCGCCTCAGCCCGCGCGAAGTCGGCAGGATAGGTCACTTTCAGATTGTCTTCGTCGCCCTGCACGATGCCTACGTCAAGGCCTGCGTCCCGCGCTACCTGCACATCATCCAGACTGCCGCCCGGGTGTGCACGGTGGGCCGCAAGAATCGCGTCATAGTGAAACGCCTGCGGGGTTTGCGCGCGGAACAAGCCGCCACGGTCTTGGGTGCCCGACACAAGGCCATCCTCGCCGCGCCACAACGCATCGGTCACGATCAAGGCGGGGGCGGCGGCAAGGTGGTGATCCAACGCCGCCTCCACTCGCGCGATCAGCGCGCGCGACACCAACGGCCGCGCACCGTCATGGACCAGCACCCGTGTCACGCCTGTGCCCGCAATCGCTTCCAGCGCCGCCCGAACGGACTCCGCGCGGGTTGCCCCGCCGATCACCAGTTCTGCATCATATGCCATTGCCTGTGCCTGATCATCCGCATGAACAACCAGCACCCGGCGCATCCCCGCAAAAGCCGCAAGGCTGTGCGCCACCACGGGTTGCCCGGCCAGCATCTGCCATTGCTTGGGCACGGCCCCCCCCGCACGGGTGCCCCGGCCTGCGGCGACGATGATGGCAACGGTGGTCATGCACGGCTCCAGTCTGTGAGGCTTCTGTCTACGTCACGTCGCCTTGCGTGACAATCCGGGCCAAGGAACGGGCATTTACGCCTAAATATTGTGCATCGCACGTTTTTCAGTCACTATAACCCCTCGCAGTCTTGGCCTTGTCACAAGCCGGGCGCTACGTCTGACCATGACGCACAAGGATTAGGCATTTGACGTTGCGCCTCGGCCCCGGCCTTGAAATCGACCCTCCCGTGCTTCTGGCCCCCTTGGCAGGAATCACTGACCTGCCGTTTCGCAGGCTGGTGGGTTCATTTGGCGCAGGGTTGGTGGTGTCGGAAATGGTCGCGAGCCAAGAGGTAGTTCAAGCCCACCCCGAGGCGCGCGCCCGCGCCGAACTCGGCTTGGGCGATCAGGCCACATCGGTGCAACTGGCGGGGCGTGAGCCGTATTGGATGGCCGAGGCTGCCCGGTTGATGGAAGGACAGGGGGCGCGGATCATCGACATCAACATGGGCTGCCCGTCCAAGCGGGTGACCACGGGGCTGTGCGGGTCGGCACTGCTGCGCGATCTGGATCTGGCACTGACGTTGATCGAGGCTGTCGTGGCGGCGGTGTCGGTGCCTATCACCCTGAAAACCCGGCTGGGGTGGGATGAGTTCACCTTGAACGCCCCCGACCTTGCCCGCCGTGCCGAAGGGGCAGGGATACGGATGATCACCATCCATGGCCGCACCCGCAACCAATTCTACAAAGGCCACGCCGATTGGGCCGCCATTCGCGCGGTGAAGGATGCAGTCTCGATTCCGGTGATCGCCAATGGCGATATCACCGATGCCGCTACCGCCCGCGCCGCACTGGCCGCCAGTGGCGCGGATGGCGTGATGATCGGGCGCGGTGCGCAGGGTGCGCCGTGGCGGCTGGCGGAAATTGCCCATGCGCTGTTTGGGACCAAGGCTCCGCTGATCCCCGAAGGCCCGGCCCGGGCCGAGATGATAGTGCAGCATTATACCGAGATGCTGGCCTTCTATGGCCGCGACCTTGGCCTGCGGGTCGCCCGAAAACATCTGGGCTGGTATCTGGAGGAGGCGGGGCTGGACCATGCCCGCGACGCCATTCTGACGGCAACCGAACCCGACCGCGTGATCGCCCTGATCCAAGCCGCTTTTGCCGAGATGGAGGTGGCCGCATGACGCCCTACCGGGCCCCTTATCCGGTTCCCGGCGTGATCTGGGCCAGTCTGCCGCTGCCAGCCCTGCTGATCGGCGCGGATGACCGTATTGTCGAGGCCAATCCGGCAGCTGAGACGTTCCTGAACGCCTCTATCCGCAGCTTGCGCGGCCAGCCCGCCTTTGACCGCCTGCACATCAACGCCCCGATGGACGAGGCGATGCTGCGCGCCCGCGCCAACCAGTCGGCGCTGAACATCAATGATGTCGATGTCACCACGGGCGAACGCGCACCCGTGCAATGCACCATCCACATAGCCCCCATGCACGACAACCCGGGCATGATCATGCTGCTGATTTCGCCCCGCGAAATCGCAGACCGGCTGGGGCGCAGCATGAACGTCAAATCCGCTGCCCGCTCTGCCATCGGTATGGCGGAAATGCTGGCACATGAGATAAAGAACCCACTCGCCGGGATTTCGGGGGCGGCACAGCTGATCTCGATGAACGCAGGGCCAGAGGACCGCGAACTGACAGAGCTGATCGTCGAGGAAACCCGCCGCATCGTCAAACTGCTGGAACAGGTCGAACAGTTCGGCAACATCCGCCCGCCAGACCTGAAACCGGTCAACATCCATGACGCGCTGGACCGTGCACGCAAATCAGCTCTGGTCGGGTTTGCCGCCCACATGTCCATAGTGGAAGATTACGACCCGTCCTTGCCCCCGACCCACGCCGATATGGATCAGTTGATGCAGGTGTTCCTGAACCTGATCAAGAATGCCGCCGAGGCCAGCAAAGACAAACGCGGCACGATTCGGTTGCACACCTTCTATGACCTGTCGCTGCGCCTGCGCCGCACAGATGGGGCACCCGCTGCGCTGCCATTGCAGATTGAAATCATTGACGATGGCCCCGGCATCCCGGCGGATTTCGCTGCCGAAATTTTTGAGCCCTTCGTGTCAGGCCGTGAGAACGGCACCGGGCTGGGGCTCGCGCTCGTGTCAAAAATCATCTCCGACCATGCCGGTTGGATTTCTGTTGATAGCGTCCCCGGGCGCACGGTCTTCCGGGTGTCATTGCCCATGGCGCCCAAAGAAAAACGCAAGGAGCAATGCTGATGGATGGCACAGTACTGGTCGCAGATGATGACCGCACGATCCGCACGGTGTTGACGCAGGCCTTAACCCGGGCCGGGTGCAAGGTGCACGCGACAAGTAGCCTGATGACCCTGATGCGGTGGGTCGAAGAAGGCAAAGGCGATCTGGTGATATCAGACGTGATCATGCCGGATGGCAATGGGCTGGAAGCCCTGCCGCGCATCAGCAAGCTGCGCCCCGGCCTGCCGGTAATCGTCATTTCGGCGCAAAACACCATCATGACCGCCATTCAGGCCGCCGAGGCCGAGGCGTTTGATTACCTGCCCAAACCTTTCGATCTGCCTGACCTGATGAAACGGTCCGCCAAGGCACTGGACCAGAAACGCCGCTCGCCCAAAGCCGCCGCCGCCCCGCGTGAGGCTGTGGACGATCTGCCATTGGTGGGGCGCACCGCAGCCATGCAGGCACTGTACCGGCTGGTCGCACGGGTGATGAACACCGACCTGTCGGTATTGATAACTGGCGAATCGGGCACAGGCAAAAGCCTGATTTCCCGCGCGATCCACGATTTTTCCGACCGTCGAACGGTGCCCTTCGTCGTTGCTCAGGCGTCGGATCTTTCGGGAATGGACGGACCTTCTGCCCTGCTGGCACGCGCCAAGGGCGGTAGCCTCGTGTTTGATGAAGTCGCCGATTATAACGATGACGCGCAGGCCCGGGTGGTGCGGATGCTAGATATGCTGGGCGACAATGCGCCGCGAATCATGGCCACGTCTCAGGTCGATCTGGCCGCGCGGATGGAAAATGGCGCATTCCGGTCTGATCTTTACTACCGCCTTGGCGGGGTCAGCCTGCATGTGCCGTCGCTGCGCGAACGGGTTGATGACATCCAGTTGCTGGCCGAACATTTTCTTGCGCGCGGCGAGCGGGATTTTGGCACCGTGCGCCGGTTGTCGAATGACGCACGCGAACTGGTTCGGGCGTACTCTTGGCCCGGCAACGTGCGCCAGTTGGAAAACACTCTGCGCCGCCTGATGGTCACCGCGTCCGAGGCCGAAATAGGCCGTGCGGACGTAGAGGCTGTTCTGAGCAACCAACCTGCGATGGAGCCACTGAAAGGCGGGGGCGAGGGGGAGAAATTGACAGCGTCGGTCGCGCGGCACCTGAAGCGGTATTTTGATCTGCATGGTGGCCAATTGCCCCCCGCAGGGGTCTATCAGCGTATTCTACGGGAGGTAGAAATGCCCTTGATAGAGATTGCATTGGATGCGACGGCCGGAAACCAGGCGAAATGCGCCGATCTGCTGGGCATCAACCGCAATACTTTGCGCAAGAAGATCACCGAGCTTGATATCCGCGTGACACGGCGCCGCAAACTGATGTAAAACCGCAACATCAAGCGTGTTCGCCCGGTCATAGGGGAATACGCCGCAAGATGTAGGGGCCATGTGCCCCAAAGCGGGGACCGTTGGATCGCGCGATGCGCAGCACAACTTGGCTGAAACTGATGCGTCTGCGCCGCCAACGGCGCGTGCAGACCGCCATGACGCTTGGACTGGTGTTCCTTGGCCCGGTGCTGGTGGTGTTCACCATTCTTGCGCTTGGTCCATTGTCCATGGGGGCAGGTTCGCCGGTTCTGCGGCTGATTTTGCTGGCAGATCTGGTCTATGTGTTGGCTGTGGCGGCGCTGGTTTTGGCCCGCGTTGTGCGCCTGATTGCCGACCGGCGCAGCCAGTCGGCGGGGTCGGCGCTGCATATGCGTCTGTCTGGCGTCTTTGCCATCATCGCGCTGATCCCTACGATACTGGTCGCGGTGTTTGCCGTCGTCACAGTGAATGTGGGGCTGGAGGGGTGGTTTTCAGACCGGGTCCGGTCGGTCGTAGGCTCCTCGCTTTCCGCTGCCCAAGCGTATGAGGGCGAGCAAAAGGCTGACTTGATCGAGGACGCAAATGCCCTTGCCGCCTATCTGAACGTGGCCAAGCAATCGACTTTCTTTTTGCGTGATGATCAGTTGCGCCCGATCCTGTCGGAAGGCCAAGCGCGTATTCAGCGTGGCATGAAAGAGGCCTACCTGATCAACGGGACCGGCACCCTGATGACCCGGGGGGAACGGTCTTATCTGTTCGGGTTTGAACAACCCTCTCCGGAGGATCTGGCCGAGGCCCGCAAGGGGGCACCCGTGGTCATTCAGGACTGGGCCAACAACGAATTTCGCGCGCTGGTATATCTAGAGGCTTATCCCGATCGCTATCTCTACGTCAGCCGGCAGGTGGATGGGTCGATCCTGTCCTTGCTGGATGAAACTCAGGAAACCGTGCGCCTTTACAATCAGTTGGAGTCTGACAGGGGCAAGCTGCTGTTCAATTTTGGCCTGCTTTATCTGGGCTTTGCGTTGATCCTTATTCTTGCGGCAATCTGGTTGGGGTTATGGTTTGCCGAACGGCTGTCAAAGCCGGTTGGGCGTCTGGCGGGGGCCGCGCAGCGGGTGGGGGGCGGTGATCT
>JANNNF010000315.1:0-4263 GCA_031398405.1 Rhodobacterales bacterium
CAATAGGCGTAATCCTCAAATGTGGAATTCACGACAATCGACCCCGCACCTACCTCGCACCAGGCACCAAAAGTGGAATTCATGATCTTGCAGCCCTCATGCACAAGGGGAGCGTCGGGTGAAAGTTTTGGCATTATGGCGCTTTTTATTCGGTTAAGTGTTTCTCTCGGTAGCCTACCAGGCCCGCACAAGCGTGCGCGGGCGTTTGGCGGGGAAAAGGTTCACGCGACCTAATCCCAATCCCCCTCACCCCTTGATCAGCTTACGGCGCAGCCAGCCTGACAGGCTGTCCATCAGCATGACCATCAACACGATCAGCAGGATGTAATAGGCGACCTCTTCCCAATCCTTCTGGGTCTGGATCGCCTGTGTCAGCAAAAGGCCAATGCCGCCGCCGACGATGGCACCAATTACGGTGGCGCTGCGGGTGTTGGATTCGAGATAGTACAGCACCTGCGCCAGCAGCACCGGCATGATCTGCGGGATCACGCCAAAGCGCGCGCGTTGCAGGGCATTGGCCCCGGTGGATTGCACGCCTTCAACCTGTTTTTCGTCGATGTTTTCCAGCGCCTCGGAGAAAGTTTTACCAAAGCTGCCAACGTCGGTAATGGCAATCGCGATGGCCCCGGTCATCGGCCCCGGCCCAAAGGCACGGGACAGGATGATTGTCCAGATCAGGCCATCGACGCCGCGGATGAAATCAAATACCCGGCGTGCGGCAAAGCGGAAGGCGCCAAGCGGCATGAAGTTGCGCGCGGCCAGAAAGCTGAGGGGCAGGGCAATGATCGCGGCGGTCATGGTGCCAAGAAAGGCCATCAGGATCGTCTCGAACAGGGCCCATGCCACATCGCCATGGCGCCACATCTTATTTGTCCAGAACTCGGACACCATGTAGCCCAGATTGCTGCGCGCGGGGTCGATCAGATCACCCGTGGTGGCGAGGGTTGCCAGTTCGCCCAAGCCCTTGCCGTAAAAGGGGCTGTCGAGGGTAAAGAACCACAGCTCCCACCCTGGTTCGTATTTGAAGGTTTCCACCTTGGAACGGCTGTAGTTGAAACGCCCGGCGCCGGTGGTGACGCTGACCTTGTTTTCAGAGACGCTGATCCAACCGGGGATGGGTTCGGGCGCGGTCACCACGGGTTTGCCGCCTTCGGGGCGGATATCGATGGTGCCGTAACCGGGCACGACAAAGCGCGCGCCGTCGTCGTGATAGGTCACGATATGGCCGGTTCCAAGGTCGATGGTAGTAACGTCGCCCGCAATGCTGACCCAGTCGGGGAGCATTCCTGCGGGGTAGGTGCCCTTGGACTCGCCTTCGATGGCGACAACAACCTCACCAGAGCGGTTGTCGCGGGTGACATGGGTTTTGTGCGACCAGAAATCACCGAGTAGAATGGCTGCGTTGTCAAAGCGAGCGCGTTGGGCAAGGCCTGCGATGTCAAAGCTGATGGCAACATACACCAGATAGGCGATAATCGCGGCGGGAATGGCAAACGCCATGCGGCGACGGGCGGCAAAGCGGGCGGTTATGGTATTGGCAAAGTCAGGGGCAGGGTCACAGGTAAGGGCTGCGGTCATGTCATTATCCCTTTACCAGCTTGTGGCGGAAATGGTCGGAGATGCGGTCGATCACCACGATGGCAAGGAACAGCAGCAGGAAAATCGCGACCACCTCATCATAGCGGCCTTGGCCCCATTGCATCGCCAGCTTCAGGTCATGCCCGATGCCGCCTTCTCCGACAAAACCAAGGATCGCACTGGCGCGGACATTGATCTCGAACCGCAGCAGGGCATAGCTCAGCCAGTTGGGGGCCACCTGCGGGATCACGCCCAGCCACATGCGCTGCGACCAGTTGGCACCGACCGAGGCGAGGCCCTCGACCGGTTTCAGATCGGCATTTTCGGCCACCTCGGAGAACAGTTTGCCAAGCGCACCGCCGGTATGCAGCGCGATGGCGATTACGGCAGGCACGGGCCCGCCGCCAAGGATGTAGATCAGCACAAGGGCAATGACGATTTCGGGGATAGCGCGCAGCGCGTCCATCGTGCGGCGAAACAGCGGGATCAGGCGCGGCCAGCGGGCAAGGCCGCGTGTCGCCAGCAGCGACAGGGACATGGCGGCAAGCGCGCCCAGCAGGGTGGCCACAGCGGCGATGTTCAGGGTTTCGATCAGGGCGGGGATATGGTTCCAGAAGATGCCGGGCAGAAGGGCGCTCTTTTCCCATGCCTCGTTCAGCACTTCGGACGGGAAATCGAACACCTGATGCAGGC
Organism: Rhodobacterales bacterium; assembly: GCA_031398405.1. Lineage (GTDB taxonomy): Bacteria > Pseudomonadota > Alphaproteobacteria > Rhodobacterales > Rhodobacteraceae > JANNNF01. The sequence continues at coordinate 2,272 of JANNNF010000315.1, forward strand.
CGCCCAGAAAATCACCGGCGTTGCGCTCTTGCGACAGGTTCCAGCCCGATGCCATGAGGGCGATGAATACTACGAGAAGGATGCCGCCATACATTCGCTTGCGGCGGACCATTTCGAGATAGGCTTCACGTGGGTTTGACAGATCAGGGCGGGGGCCCGGCTCTGGTCCGTAGGCAATCTCGACCATTGGATCATCCAGATATGAAAAGGCCGGACCCTGGGGAGCGCAGGGTCCGGCTGTATTGAAGGCTTACAGGCCTTCCTGCAGTTTGCGGGCGGCGAGTACGCCTTCGTAGGCCGACTGTTCAACCGGGATGAAATCCTTGGCTTCACCGGCAGCAAGGGCTGCGGCGCAGGTTGGATCGGCTTCCCACAGGTCGGCGGTCAATGCGGTGACCTTGTCCTTGACATCTTGCGGCAGGGCCGCGCGTACAACCATCGGGCCTTCCGGGATCAGGGCCGAGCGCCAGATTTCAACAAGGTTGCTCATGTCCACAAGCCCAGCATCAGCCGCCTTGCGGAAAGCACCGCTGGCATAGCCATCTTCCCAGTTGCCAATCCCGTCAGCCCACGACACGCCTGCCGCGAAATCGCCGTTGGCGACGCCGACGATGGTCTGTTCGTGCCCGCCCGACATTTTGACCTCGGCAAAGTAGTCTTCCAACGTGCCGTATTTGGCCTTCAGTTCGGCACCGGGGACAAGGTAGCCCGAGGTAGAGTTGGGATCTGCAAAGGCAAAAACCTTGCCCTTGGCATCATCCATGCTGGTGATACCGCTGTCAGCACGGGCAAAACCGATGGAATAATACCCGGTAGAGCCGTCAAGGTTTTCCTTGGTCAGCTTGAGGTCTACTGCCGCGGGGTCGGTCAGGTAAACCTTGGCATAGGCGCTGGCGCCAAGCCAGGCATAGTCGATGGTGCCGCCTAGCAGGCCCTGGATCACGCCGTCATAATCGGCGGGGGTGAACAGCTTGACCGGCACGCCAAGCGCCTCTTCCACCTTGGCGCGGAAGCATTCGTTCGAGGTGAGACGGTCTTGGGCGTTTTCGCCGCCAAGAATGCCGATATTGAATTCGGTGATCGCATCCTGCGCGAAGGCAGAGGAGGCAAGGATGGCAGTCATTGCAGTTGCAGTCAGCAGCTTTTGCATGATTTCTCCGTGAGTTTCGGGGTGGTTCAGGGTTGCTACAGCATCAGGTCCGCGTAAGCGCGGTCAGCTGTCTTATCGGTGGGCAACGCGGTTGACGTCGCGTCCTCGTTAAAGGTGGCATCCGCGCCGTAAATCTCGCGCGCGACGTTGGTGGAAAGCTGGTCAGGCGTGCCATCAAAGACGATGCGGCCGTCGCGCATGCCTATGACGCGGTCACAGTAGCGACGCGCGGTATCCAGCGTGTGCAGGTTGGCGATGATCATACGGCCGTCTTCGACGTTGATGCGTTTCAGCGTGTCCATCACGACCTGGGCGTTCATGGGATCAAGGCTGGCGATGGGTTCATCGGCGAGGATGATCTTGGGGTCTTGCATCAGGGCGCGGGCAATCGCCACGCGCTGCTGCTGGCCGCCGGAAAGGGCCTCGGCGCGTTTGGGGGCCTGTTCGATGATGCCCAGCCGGTCAAGAATATCCAGGGCGCGCAGGATATCGGCGCGGGGCCAGAGGTTGAACATGGTCTGGATGGTAGAGCGGCGGTTCAGGATACCGTGCAGAACGTTCGAGGCCACATCCATGCGCGGCACCAGATTGAACTGCTGAAAGATCATCGCACAATGGGATTGCCAGCCGCGCGCATCGGCCCCTTGAAGGGCCAGAACATTACGGCCATCCACCAGAATTTCGCCGGCGGTGGCGTCGGTCAGGCGGTTCATCATACGCAGGAAGGTGGATTGGCCAGCGCCAGAGCGACCGATGATCCCGACAAATGCGGGCCGATCGACGGTAAAGCTGATGTTGTTCACGGCGGCCTTCTGGCCGAACATCCGCGTCACGGTTTTTAC
>JANNNF010000459.1:0-5619 GCA_031398405.1 Rhodobacterales bacterium
AAAGCTGTCGTAGTTGTCGATCAGTAGCAGCATCTTGCTTGGCCTTGGTGGATAGGGGGTGAACCCGGGCAAACGTCGCGCTATACATGGTCAGGTCCGGCTTGGGGCGTCAAGGGCAGTTGGCCCGTTTGGCGGCATGGGCTTTGGACGTTTGGCATCAGGCCGGACGGGTATTCGGGGCAGTGGGGGCAACCTTGTTGGGGCGGGTGCCTTGGTCTGGGGCGTTAAAACGGAGGCTTGGTTGGTTCGCGGGTTTTTATCAGGTATCGTTCTGGGCGGCGCCGTTGGGGCTGCTGGGTTGACGCTGGTGTCGCTGGTATCAGAGGCCCCGTCGTCGCACGCCTTGGTGTCTGAACTGGCCGAAGCTGTGCCGGAGGTACCCGTTGTGGTGGCAGAGCCTGCCGTTCCGGTTGTCGTTCCTGTCCCGGATGTCGTGCCTGCAGAAGAGCTTACAGAGGAGCAGGTTGCGCCCTTGGTGCCTGACAGCCCCGCCCCCCCCGTCTTACCTGCTGCCCCGACGGCAGAGCAGACCGCGCCACAGCAGACCGCGCCACAGCAGGCTGCGCCACAGCAGACTGTGCCCGACCAGACCTTGCCCGATCAGACTGTGATTGCGCTTGGCGATGCACCTGCGGCGATTGCGCAAGGCGCGGCCCCGCAAGCGCTGGACGTGCCGGGGTCTGAAACCTCGCCTTCACCAGCAGAAATACCGGCAGCGCCGGTTGTCGTGGCCGATGGAGAGGCCCCGTTATTGCCAGCAGCCCCGATGGTGAAAGAGGCACCGCCAGAGCCTGCAACAGGGCTGGACGACGGACCAACCTTGCCAACACTTGCCGCCCTGCCCGCAGCTCCGGGGGCCGAGGCCGCGCCCGGCGGATCGGATTTGCCGCCCTTGCCGCCACTGACGGCCGAGGAAGAAGCCCTGTTGAAGCGGCTAGGCGATGGCAGCGCGGATGCGCAACCCGAGGTTACCGACCCGGCCCCGAAGTCAGAGGGCGCGGTAGAGATGGAACCTGCACCGGAAGGTATGCCGGAGCCGGAAAGCACTGTCGAGCCAGCGCCTGTGGACCCGGTTCCTGCGCCAAATCTGGCCCCTGCGCCGGGTTTGCCCAAAGAGGTGGCGGGCGTGACGGTAAACCGGCTGCCGCGCATCGGGCAGGCCCCGGTCGCTGAGGCGACGGAGGTGGCGGTAGACGCAAATCCTATGGTGCAGTTTGCGCGGGCCTTTGATAACCCGACACAAAAGCCGCTTTTCGCGATCATCCTGATGGATACCGGGGCGGCTGATCTGGACCGTGCGGCGCTTGCACGCCTGCCGTTTCCGGTCAGCTTTGCGATTGATCCGCTGGACCCGCTGGCCGCAGACTATGCTGCGATTTACCGGGCGGGCGGACAAGAAGTGCTGATGCAGGCCACGGGCATACCGGATGGCGCACAGGCGCAGGATCTGGAAGTGGCGTTCGGGGTGATGGCCACAGGCTTGCCCGAGTCGGTGGCGGTGATCGACACTGAAGAGGGGCGTTTTCAGGGCAACCGCCTGCTTGCGGGGCAGGTGGTGCCGCTGGTCGCGTCGCAAGGCCGGGGGCTGGTGACGTGGGATCGGGGGCTGAATGCCGCTGATCAGGTGGCGCGGCGTGAAGGCTTGCCCGCGACCGTGGCGTTTCGGGCGCTGGACGCGGAAGGCGAAACCACCCCGGTCATCCGTCGCTATCTGGACCGCGCGGCGTTCAAGGCAGCGCAGGAGGGCCGGGTGACAGTGATTGGAACCACGCGGCCCGAGACGATTGCAGCCCTGCTGGAATGGGCGGTTGAGGGGCGGTCAGCGACGGTGGCCCTGGCCCCGGTGACCGCGGTGCTGACGACGGACTGACGCGACCGGGCGGTTGTCAAATGGAGCGGCATGCGCCGCATTCCTTTGTGAAGAACGCGGCGGAGTGCCGCGTGTGGGCTCTATGAGGTCGGTCCCATTTGCGATTGCTGCCGGGGGAGCCTCCGGCGGGGATATTTGAACCAGAATGAAAGCGCTTGTCAGCTGTTGCCCCGGCCTGCAAAACGGCCAGCATCCTCTGCTGCACGGCGTAACGCGCGGGATTTGTTGACGGTTTCCTGATATTCGGATTCAGGGTCGCTGTCATGAACCACGCCGCCGCCCGCCTGAATATACAGGGTTTCATCTTTCAGCACTGCGGTGCGCAGGGCGATGCAAAAGTCCATCTCGCCATTTGCCGCGAAATATCCCACTCCGCCGCCATAGACGCCACGCTTTTCAGGTTCCAGCTCATCAATGATCTGCATCGCGCGCACCTTGGGCGCGCCCGATACCGTGCCCGCGGGCAGACCCGCCAGCAGCGCCGACAGGGCATCTTCGCCATCGGCGATCTGCCCCACCACGTTGCTGACGATGTGCATGACGTGGGAATAGCGTTCAATGATGAACTGTTCAGTCGGGCGCACAGACCCGATCTTTGCCACCCGGCCCACATCATTGCGCCCCAGATCCAGCAGCATCAGATGTTCGGCGCGTTCCTTGGGGTCGGCCAGCAGGTCGGCCTCCAGCGCGCGGTCTTCCTCGGGGGTTGCCCCGCGTTTGCGGGTGCCGGCAATCGGGCGCACGGTGACCTCGCCGTCGCGCAGGCGGACGAGGATTTCGGGGCTGGCCCCGATCACCTGAAAGCCCGCGAAGTTGAAAAAGAACATGAAGGGCGAGGGGTTGGTGCGGCGCAAACTGCGGTACAGCGCGAAGGGTGGCAGGGCAAAGCGTTGCGACCAGCGTTGGCTGGGCACGACCTGAAAGATGTCGCCGGCACGGATGTAGTCTTTGGCGCGGTCCACCGCCGCCTTGTAGTCGTCGTGGGTAAAGTTTGACTGTGCTTCGCCCACCGGGGCGGCATCGCCAAAATCGCGGGGCACGGACGGCGCACGGTCCATGTCGCGCAGCGCGTCCATCACGCGCTCGGCCGCTTGAGCATAGGCCGCGCGGGCTGACAGGCCGCTTGTTGTTTGCCAGGCCGGAGCCACCAGCGTCACTTCGCCCTTCACCCCGTCCAGCACGGCGACCACCGAGGGACGCATCAGAACAGCGTCTGGCAGACCCAGCGGGTCGGGGTTCACGTCGGGAAGATGTTCAACCAGACGGATCATGTCATAGCCAAGATAGCCGAACAGCCCGGCCGCCATTGCGGGCAGGCCATCGGGCATCTGGATACTACATTCTGCGATCAATGCGCGCAGGGCCACGAGGGGGGGGGCGTCTTGCTGCGTAAAGGCGGCGGGGTCAAACCGGGCCTCGCGATTGATGCTGGCCTGCGTGCCATGACATTTCCAGATCAGGTCAGGCTTCATCCCGACCAGCGAATAGCGCCCGCGGACCTCACCGCCGGTCACCGATTCCAGCATGAACGTGTCGGGACGCGCCTCTGCCAGCTTCAGCATCAGGCTGACGGGCGTGTCCAGATCTGCGGCCAGACGCGCGAACACCACCTGATTCTGGCCAAGCGCCCAGGCGCGTTCAAATTCCTCATAGGTCGGACTGAGCTGCATGGGGTTACTGGAACTGTGCGTTGACCGCGTTGATTGCGGATTGGTCCAGCGATATCCCCGCCTCGGCGGTCAGCGCGTTGGTGAAGGCGGTGAAGGCATCGGCGGACAGTGCCTGTTCGATCTGGCCCGCAAGCGCCCCTTTCAGGGCGGCAGCATCGTCGCCGGTTTCGGCGGCGGGGGTTACCGAATCGAGCCTGACAATTGCGACGAAGGCCGGGGTCTCTATCACGCGCAGGTCATTGGGTTTCATCGCAAAAACCGCTGTCAGAACATCAGCCGGGGCGTCGGCGATGGTGCCACTGCGGGCAATCTGCGGCGTGGTTTCCACTATCCCATATGCGCCAAGCGAAGCGCCACCCTCAACCGCCGCCTTGGCCTCGATGGCCCGGGCAGACAAGGCGCGGGTCAGGGCATCGGCACGCCATTTGGCCAGCACATCGTCGCGCGCGTCGGCAAAGGGGATCGGGGCGGGGGGCAGCATGGCGTCAAGCTGCATCGCCACGATGCCACCGTCATCCAGCGTGACGGCTTGCGGAAAATCGCCTGCGGCAACTGCATCGGCGGCGGCGCGGAAGGCAGGATAGGCGGCAATTGCATCAGGGGCCTCGGCGCCCGGCACATAGTCGATGGTGCCAAGGGTCATGCCCATTTCAGATTGCAGATCGCTCAGGGCGGCTCCGCTGGCCAGCAGATCGTCGATCGCCTCCAGCTTTTCCGAGATGGTTTTGCGCGCGGCCTCGGTCTGTGCTTCGGTCGCGAGGGCGGCTTTTGCGTCGTCAAACGAGGTGTTCTGCGCGGCAAGAATCGCGTTCATCCGGTAGAGGGCGGGCCCCAGATCAGACTCCAGCGGACCCACCACGCCGGGTTCGGTCAGCGCGAAAACCGCCGGACCTGCGTCTTGCAGATCGGCCTGTGATACGTCGCCAAGGTCGACGTCAGACAGCGCAAGTCCCCGTTCCTGAACCAAGGATTCAAACGGAGTTCCTGCATCAAGCCGCGCTTTTGCGGCGGCTGCCTCGGCTTCGGTCGGGTAGATCAGGCGTTCGACCAGACGGCGTTCGGGCACCACGAATTCCGACAGTCGCGAGTCGTAAAGCTTGCGCAGGGCCGCGTCATCCACCGGTTGATCCTTGGCGATGCTGTCGGGCAGCAGGGCGACGTAGGTGATTTTCTTGGCCTCAGGCCGGGTAAACATCGCGGCGGTGTTGGCGGTGTAGAAGGCAGTCAGGTCTTCTTCGGTAGGTTCGGCCAAGGGGGTGGGAAGGTCAGCCTCCGTCAGGCGCAGCAGAGAAAACCCGCGCCGTTCGCCGACATAGGCATAGAGCGTATCCGTCAAAGGGGCAGGGGCGGTGAAGCCGCCTGCCACGGCACCTTGCAGCACGGACCGTGCCAGATCGCGGCGCATGGTGTCTTCAAACGCAGCTTCCGACAAATTCGAGCGTTCCAGCGCGAAGCGATAGGTTTCCCGGTCGAATCCGCCCGCGGTCCCTTGAAAGGCTGGCATGTTTGTAATCTCAGCCGCGACGCGTTTGTCGCCCACCGACAGGCCGATGCGGTCGGCCTCACTGTCGAGGGCGGTGCGGGTGATCAGACCTTGCAGGGCTTGTTTGTCCAGACCAAAGGCGACGGCTTGTTGCGGGGTCAGTTGCGTGCCGACCTGCTGCGACATGGCGGCAGCCTCTTGTTGCACCGCTTGGGCGTAGTCGTTGGCGTCAATCGTGCGGGTGCCGACTTTGCCGATCGAGGTGACAGAGCCACCAAAGTTGGTGACGCCAAAGCCGCCAAGCCCAAGCACGAGCATGCCCACCAGCACCCACGCACCGATTTGGGTGGCGAGCCCGTGGGTTTTCCTGGGTGTTGTCTGCGGTTCGGTGGCCATCGGGTGCCCTATCGTCTTTGGGGTTTGGACGTCTGTCTATGCGGTTGGGGGCAGCGGGGCAAGTATCCCGACGATGGGAAGGGGGCGGGGGGGGGGGGGGGGGGGCGCCCCACCACCCCCCCCACCACGGAAGGAGTGGGGGCAGCGCGGGGGGGGCGGGGGGCGGGGGGAGCGGGGGGGGGGACCACAGGGAAAAGAGG
>JANNNF010000054.1:0-3212 GCA_031398405.1 Rhodobacterales bacterium
GATGACCACAATCCACGCCAACAACGCGCGCGATGGCATATCGCGCCTTGAAAACATGGTGGCCATGGCCGGCATCGAGATGCCGCTCAAGGCCGTGCGTGCCCAGATTGCATCGGCTGTCAACCTGATCGTGCAGGCCAGTCGCTTGCAAGACGGCTCGCGCCGGATGGTTTCGATCACCGAAATCACCGGCATGGAGGGTGATGTGATCTCGATGCAGGAAATCTTCCGCTACGAACGCCTCGGGATCGAGCCATCGGGCAAGATCATCGGACGGTTCAACGCCACCGGCATCCGGTCAGCCTATTCCGACCGCTTCCGCCAGTGGGGCTACAACCTGCCCGCCGCCATCTACGAACCCATTGCCTGAGGAACAGACATGCAAGTCAGCGCCGCCCCCCTCATCTATATTCTGATTTTTGTAGCGGTCGTTGTGCTGGTTGAAGGCCTGTACCTGACGGTTTTTGGCAAGTCCATCAGCCTGAACAACCGCGTCAGCCGCCGCCTTGCCTTGCTGGAAAAGAACGGCAACCGTGAACAGGTACTGGAACAGTTGCGCAAGGAAATGTCGCAGCACCTGAATGCACGGGGTATCCCGCTGTATTCGATGCTGGCAACCAAGGCGCAGAAGGCCAATATCGCGTTTTCACCGCAAGCCCTGCTTGGGATCATGGCGGGGGTGTCGGTGTTTTCCTACCTAGCGCTGACCGTCGGCACCGAAGCCTCGCCCGCCATCCGCGCCGTCATGGCCGTGGGCATGGGGGTCGGCGGCGTCTATACCTGGATCAACCGCAAGGCCAAGAAACGCATGGCCTTGCTGGAAGAACAATTGCCCGATGCAGTGGAATTGATGGTGCGGTCCCTGCGCGTGGGCCACCCGTTCTCAGCCGCCATCGGCATTGTGTCAAAAGAAATCGCCGATCCGCTTGGCACTGAATTTGGCATGATTGCCGACGAGGCCGCTTATGGTCGCGATGTGGCCGAAAGCCTGAAGGCCTTTGCCGAACGTCTGGACAGCCAGGATTTGCGCTTTCTGGCCGTGGCCGTCACCATTCAACAGCAATCAGGCGGCAACCTTGCCGAAATTCTGGACGGGCTGGCCAAGGTGATCCGCGCGCGGTTCAAACTGTTCCGCCGCGTCAAGGCGATCACCGCCGAGGCCAAATGGTCGGGCATGTTCCTGTCGGCTTTCCCGATCGGTGCGCTGATCATGATCAACGTGATCCGTCCCGATTATTATGATGAGGTCAAAGACGAGCCTATTTTCGTGACCGCCTGTCTGATCGTCGCCGTGTTCCTGATCGTGAACATCATTTTCATGAAAATGATGGTCAACATCAAGGTTTGAAGGGTTTTTTGAAATGCTTAGCCAAATCAACACGATGCTGACCAACATGCTGGGGCCGATGGGGCCTTTGATGGTGGTGGGGATGCTCGGGGTCGGCTTGATCATCGTGGCCCTGCCCACGATGCTGAAAAAGCAGCCTGACCGCTTTCGCGACCTGAAAGAACAGCGCACCACCAAAGAGGCCGGGACCGCCACCACGGCCCTGCGCAAAGGCGACAAGACCGACAAGCTGGAAAAGTTTGCTCAGTTTTTGGAACCCCAGACGGTTGAGGCGATGTCGGCCTCCAAGCTGAAAATGCTGCGCGCGGGATACACGGCGAAAAATGCGGTCCGGATGTTTCATGCCTCGCAATTCGTGCTGGGGCTGACAGCATTGGCCATCGGCATTGTCCTTGCGATGATAAAGTCGGCGCAGGGTGAAGTGTCTACCCAGCAGATGATGCTCTATACCATTTTGCCCGGAGCCATCGGGTATTACATACCGCAATATTGGGTGCAGCGCCGCCTGCAAACCCGCCAGAATGAGATTATCGCAGGTTTCCCCGACGCGCTTGACATGATGCTGGTCTGTGTTGAGGCCGGGCAATCGCTGGACCAATCCATCTTGCGCGTCGCCAAGGAAAGCCGTGCGGGCTATCCGGCCCTTGCCGATGAATTTGATATTGTGGCCAACGAGGTGAAGGCCGGCAAGGAACGGGTGATGGTGTTGAAAGACATGTCGGAACGCATCGGCATCACCGATGTGGCCTCTTTCGTCACCACGCTGATCCAGTCAGCCACCTTCGGTACCTCAATTGCCGAGGCATTGCGGGTCTATTCGGCAGAAATGCGCGATAAACGCGTGATGCGCGCCGAAGAGAAAGCGAACGTCTTGCCGACCAAGCTGACACTGGGCACAATGCTGTTCTGTTTGCCGCCGCTGTTGATCATCCTGATCGGGCCATCGGTGTACGGCATTTCCGAGATGTTGGGCGGGGGCTGATACCAGATTTTGAGACACGGGTTCGCAATAGCCGCCCTGATCTTGCTTGCCGCCTGTGGAAACGCCGGCGGTTTTGGCGCATCCAAGACCCGCAACACCCCCTTTGGGGCGGATGCCCGCAAGGATGGGGTGGATGGTCTGTTGGTCGGCCACCGCCTGATGGCCGCGAATGAACCGGAACTGGCGCTGAAAGCCTACCTGCGCGCGGCAGGCGAGGATGGGATTTCGGTCGATACCCTGTCCGCCCTCGGGTCCGCCAACCTTGCCCTTGGTCGTCTGGGTCAGGCCGAACAACTGCTGCGCCGCGCGATAGAGGAAGACCCAACCTTCGTGCCCGCCCTGAACAATCTGGGCGTCGTGCTGATGGAACGCGACAAACCCGGTGAGGCACGGGTGATCTTTCAGCAAGCTTTCGCCGAGGATAGTGGCCAATCAGACTCCATCCGCGAAAATCTGCGTCTGGCTATCGCGCGAACCGAAGTGCCCGTGTATGGTGGCGTCGAAGAGCCGGTAGGTACGTTTTCCCTGATGCGGCGGGAAAAGGGGCAGTATGTGCTTCTGACGCAGCTTTAGGGCCAAAGATCGAGCAGTAAAAAGGACGCAAAAATGCGCCACCCCGTGATTACAGCCCTGTGCCTTGGCGCAGTCATCCTTGGCGGTTGCCAGCGCTCCACCGACGCGCAGGTGCAGCGCGCCGTCAAAGACGTGAACGTCATTGATGAGTCGAACCTGTCCGACATAATGCTGTCAGTGGGCGACCCCGATGAGGCGGTGGCCTATTTCGCCAAAACGTCCGAGCAAAACCCAGAACGCATTGATCTGAAACGCAACCTTGCCAAATCGCTGGTGCGCGCCAACAAACCGACCGAGGCCGCCGCGATC
>JANNNF010000058.1:0-21053 GCA_031398405.1 Rhodobacterales bacterium
CGTGCCATGGCGGCACCTTTTCGGGTTTCGGTGACAAGCGAAAGGTCCGGATATGCGGCACGAACGGCATCGAGGCTTTCATTTGATCCGTTGTCAACGACCACCACTTCGATACCCGGCCCGATCTGCGGCATCAGAGCAGACAGACAGCGGGCCAACCGCACGGTGTCATTATAGTGCGGGATGATTACGGCAGCGTCTGGCATTGTCGAACCCAATAGACTTTTCGGCAGCCCGAACCGTAAAGAAACCTGAGGCTTGCGCTGTGGCAGATCCGTATGGCGCGCACCATTCAAGACTTATGTCTGCGATCCTGCATAACAGCAAGCCGCAGCGCGCCGTTGGGGCGTGAGGAGAAGGCGGTGATATGCAGGCAACTGACCACTGCCCGGTTGGCACGGAGGTATTTTCAAACTGCAGCGTCCGGGGGGGCAGCATCTTCAAAGTCAACTGCGAACATACTCCTAGCGCCTTACAACTTAGCCCGAAGGCTCAAGACGCTGAGCGGCCTCACGCCCTACGACTACATCTGCAAAGTCCGGACATCAGAGCCAGATCGATTCATCCTAAATCCGATCCATCAGATGCCGGGACTGAACACCTAGCGTCATGCTGGGCGCGGGATGTTTTTGGGCACCATCCAGCTCAAAAGCACTTGGTGGCCTCGCAGATGCAGAGCTCTGTTTTGCGCCGACCCCAACCATCGCAGGCATCCCACGCCAAAGAGCCGTAGCATCGAAACAAGGTCAACGTATCTGACTGCTGCCGCCAGATTTCTTGATTGAAAAACCAACAATGATTCGCTCAAAACAATGACCGACGTCTTGCGATCCTCAAAAGTGCCCGCGCACTGTCATCGCTATGGAAACAGTTATCGGCAGAGGTCATATCAAGGCGTTAATTCTTATACCATTTCACCTTTAGATTGTATGCCGCTGGTTCGTTTGAACTCAGGTGCGTTCGAACGATAATGGCGATATTATGATGCTTAATTGGCCACTTTATGGTACATGTCCTATGTACAATGTGTTTTCGCGTGAAAATCTAGAAGGAGAAAAAAATGCTGAAAAAGATTTCCATGATCGCGGCAACTGCCGTGTTTGCCTTGGCTGGTGCCTCTCAGGCCGCCACCATTTTTGAAGACAATTTCGATAACGAAGCGTTAGAGCTGAACGCATCGCTCGACAAATGGACTGTGGCACCAGGCTCCGTTGACGTGATCGGCACAGGCTCTTTCGACTTTTATCCTGGGAATGGCAACTACCTAGACATGAACGGCTCAAACGTCAGTGAGGGCAAAATCACGACCACGGGAAGCCTTGGTCTGGTCTTGGGCAAAAAATATACGCTGACCTTCAGCTACGGCGCGAACACAAATACTGGTGCTCCCCCGATTATTTTGAGCTTTGGTTTGGGTGGAGCAACACAGACTATTGTATTTAACACACAGCCCCCATCGCTCGTAAGTGCCGTGTACACCTTTGTCTATGACAACTCGGGCGACTATCTGTTCTTCGCCGATACCAGTGGCACACCAAATGATCAAGGTGGCCCGGTGCTGGACAACGTGAAGCTCTCGGCCGTCCCGCTGCCCGCAGGTGGCCTGCTGCTGCTCGGCGCGCTTGGTGGCATCGCAGCCCTGCGTCGTCGTCGCAAAGCTGCATAAGCAGCGTTGCTCTCGTCTCGAAAGCATCCACCATGCGTGGGTGCTTTCTGTTTGTGTATCAGCGTTTGATGACCATCTGCGCAGGCAGGTCCAAGATCGAACACTCTATTTTGCTGAAAGGATCACCTCCATGGTTGGAGCACTGTCTCGTCTGTCTGGTGTGCTTGTCGCTGTTCTGTGCATCGCCATGGTTGCTGGGGCCACGAATGCGGCGACTGTCAGCTATTCAACCGTCCTGCCCGGAGTTGCCACAGTCAATCTGGAAGCAAGCGGCACGACAGGGACCGCTGTTCTGGACGAGAATGTCACCGGCTCGATTCTGAACCAGCGCAGCAGTCCTTGGGCTGCAGCCAATTCCGGTATCGACCCGAACACCTCAACCGCCTTCTACTCGGCGATCCGCAGCACGACGGGCGTGCCCGCAACGGCATTTTTCAATTTCACCACTGTGATGCGTGAGCTCAGTTTTGTCTGGGGCACGCCGGGTCCTTTGAACCGGGTCGAATTGTTCCTGAACGGCGTCTCGCAACTGTTGCTGGTGGGGTCCACCCCACAAGGTGCTACGGGCACACTTTCGGTGCTGACGATGATCTCGGATGTCCGCTTTGACAAACTGGTGTTCACAGCGGGAAAACCCGCGCTGGAATATGCCAACCTGACTGTCGCTGCCGTGCCGCTGCCTGCGGGTGGCCTGATGCTACTCGGTGCGCTTGCTGGAATCTCCACATTGCGCCGCCGCTGCAAGGCCGCTTGAAGCTTCGCAGGCGGAACTGATCCGGAACAGGCCCCCCCGGTGGCCCCCTTTTCCATGGGCCGCGCAGGCCAGTTACCCGTAGTAGCTGTAGCCGTATTCCGGCCCCATGTAGCGGCATTTGTTCAACACGATGCCCATGACATTGGTCTGGCTTGCCAGTTCGCGCTCGCACGCGTCAATTTCCTTGATCGTTGTGGCCTCGGCAGCTGCCACAAGCAGCACACAATCGACCTGTCCAATAAAGGCCATGGCGTCATCGCTGACCAACATCGGCGGCATATCAAAGATTATCAGATCGGGCGCATATGTGGCCTCGATCCTTGTCAGAATGCTTGGCACACCAGCTCCGTTCAAAAGCTCCGCCGGGTTGCGGCTGGAACTTTGGTTGGTTGCCAGCATCAGGTTGTGGCTATGGCGCAGAGCGTTCTCAGCCAGGCTTGCCTCACCCGCCAGGACACGTGCAAAACTGTGGGGTTGAGTGACACCAAGGGTCTTACCCAAAGACGGGCGGCGCAGATCAAGTTCGGCGACGATGGTGCGGATGTCAGTCTGTCGGGCCAAACTAAACCCAAGGTTCAGCGTAATCATGCTTTTACCGCAAGCGGCTGAAGGCGAGGTGATGGCAAGACGACGCCAGTTGTTGGCGCGCATCTGCTGAAGCAGCTTTGTGCGCATCACATCAAAAGGCGAGGCTGCGCGCCCACCTGCCAAGGTAACGATGCGACTGCGTTCCAACGCTGCCATATCAGGGGTATAGGGCGTCAGATTGGACCATGCCGTATCCACGGCATCAGAAGCGCCGGTTGTGGGTATGTTCACCGTAGGGGCGGGGTCCACAATGGTGGACAAGGGAGAAACCACCCCATCCCGCGTGGCGCGGGCTTTGGCGATAGCCGCCTGTATCTTTTCCATTGCGGGCTTTCCTCTTCTAACTCGTTCAGGCATCAGGCGAAGACCGGGCGGGGCCCGGAGATGAGGGTCAGCCGCTCACGCAACTGCTCAATCATCAGGTCCAGTGGCATGTACTGAGTGTGCACAAGCCACAACAGCGCTGGCACCACCACGGCAACCGCCGATATCGTTCCCCAGATCATCATCCTGCGCCGCAAGATCTCGGCCTTGGTCCGCATATACGGCAGAGTGGCGAAGGCCGTGATACCCAGATGCTGGGTCAGTTCTGCTGGGCGACGGATGCCGCCCTTCAAAAACTCCATCAACGCCACCAAAGCCAGTCCAAAGACCAACCCTGCACCAAAGCCTCCTGCCGCTATCAAGGGGCGGTTTGGGCTGGCTGGCTCGCGCGGTGCAACGGCCTGTTCTATCACTGAAATACGCTGCCCTTTGGACAGGGTTTCAATAGTGTCACCCGTTTCAGCTTTGGCTTTGTTTCCAACCGCCTGATCATATTGCGCGCGCACGTTGGCATAGTCGCGCTCCAAGGTGTCAAGCGTGATGGCATTGCCCGGTGTGGCCGTGATCGAAGATTCGAGTGCTGCCATTTCAGCAGTAATCTGGGTACGCTGATCGTCCAGATATTTCATTTGCCCTTCCAGTTCAGCAAGCTGAATATCAAAGGCACTGAGCGGCACGCCCTGTGCGTTGACATCGCCACCACCCGAGGCCTGCGCATCGACAATCACCTGAAGCGAAGCAATCTGCGCGTCCAGTATTTTGATCCTAGGATTCTCGGCCGACAACACCGCACCCTGACGCGCACGTTCATCTTTCAGCGCCTGCAGATCGCGGGCCTCGGGTGTCTGCTGCGCAGACGCGTCGGTGTCATTGGCCGCACCCGTTGCCTCATGCAGCCGCACCAGACGGTCCCGGCGGTCGCGCAGTTCGGCCTCAGCCCGCTCTATTTGTACAATGCGCTCCTGACCTGCTGCCTGCTGGTTGCGCCGGAATTCAAGACTATCAGGAAGGGCACCGAGGTTTGCTTCCTTGAACTCAAGGATCGCAGCTGACCTTGCCACCAGATCCTGATCAAGTCGGGCCACTTCTTGCTCAAAGAATTCCAGTGTCTGACGGGCCACTCCTGTCCGCATGCTGACATCTTCATTCAGGATCAGCGTCACCACATCGTTGGTCACAGCCGCAGCGAGGGCGGCGGTTGGCGCTTGAAAACTGACTGCAACGAGTGTTGCCTGTGCCGGGCCGCGCGCCACTGTACCGCCTGTGGTCACAATCTGGATACGGCTTTTGATATCTTCGACGATCTCATCCGCATTCATCCGCGGATAGGTTGTGCCACCGACAGGCGCATAAATCTGCAGCCGATTGGCCATTTCGATCAACGTATCACGGGTCAGGATGCGTTGCTGGATAATCTGCAACTGCTCGGTTGCTTGTGTCTGTACCGTCGAGGCGGCCAAGGCACCCGGGATCTGTTCAGACTCCACCACCAGCCGTGCCTCGGCAATGTAAAGAGTGGGTAAGATACGTGCTAGGGTAACCCCAATTGCCGTAAACAGAACCAGCACGATCAGGAACCAATGGAACCGCCGTAGGAAGAGAGACAAATAGAACCGAAAATCCATAGGCTTAGTTCGCTTTCTGTGTATTGACGTGCTGGAAGGTAAGTTCGACCCGCGAACGCGCGGAAAAGAACACCCCATCGTCCAGAACTTGCTGAACTGTCAACCGGGCCACACGTGTCTGGTTCTTGGTAAAGGCGTAGACCAAGGCAAGATCGCATAGCTGGTTGACCAGCCGGGGAATGCCGCCTGTGGAGTCGTAGACCAAATCTGCGGCAGGCAAACTGAAGATATCCGGTGCCCCCCCTGCGACCTGCAACCGGTGCCGTATATAGGCACGCACCGTGGGGGCATCCATAGGCCCAAGATGAAAGGCCGCTGAAACGCGCTGAGCAAATTGCGTCATGTCAAGACGACGGATCATGTCGCGCAGCTCGGGCTGACCAACCAGGATGAGTTGCAACAGCTCGTCTTTGTTGGAGTTGATGTTGCTGAACATCCGCAACTCTTCCAAAGACTCCCGGCTGAGGTTCTGCGCTTCATCAAAAATCAGGACCACCCGACGTCCGGCGGCGTATTCAGAGATCAGGAACTGCTGGAACCGCCCGAACAGATCGACATAGGTTTCGGTCGGTCCCGCAGGTTGCGCCAAGGCCAAGAGTACCCACCGCAACAGCTCGCCCCGGTCTCCATGCGCATTTGCGATCAAACCGATCCGCACATCCTCGCCCGCTGATTTCAACAGATGGTGCAGCAGTGTTGTCTTACCGGCCCCCACTTCGCCCGTGATCAGCGTGATGGGCGCGCATGTCAGCATCCCATACTCCAGAATGCTGAAGGCACGCTGATGCGAAGGCGACCAGAACAGAAACGACGGGTCGGGCACCAGAGAAAATGGTCTCTCTGTCAGGCCAAAATGGCCTGTGTAGATATCCAGCGTACTGCTCATGGCCACTCAGGCACCAATTCCTATATTGCCATGTTGATCAATGGGCATCCAAATACTCCAACCTTGCATGACCCTGCCGCACCCGAGGTCTGCCACCATCACACACCACACCGAACGCCAGAAGACACTTACATTCTGTCATAATCATGCTGCACTGCAAATACAGCTAAACCCATGGTGCAACAAGCATTGAGAGAGGCAATGATGAGGACAGTCTGTCTCTAGGACTGCTTCTGCAAACTTACGCTGGGGCAAAGTAGCCGCCGTATCCCAACGGAACCGACGTTGATTCTCTGTTGAAGGGCACGAATATTGCCGCCCCAGATCAGTGACACTTTAGGTTTCAGAAACAGTCCGACCGGTTTTGCGGCTTTTCAAGACAGTTGTCGTTCAATGCCCACATCAAAGCGGGTCTCACGGGGAATTTCGTTGTCGGAGAGTCCCGACACGTGTAATTTGGGCGAATGTTAGGCAAGATCATGGTCATCGCTGGAGAGCTGGAACAAATGTGAGTTGAATGCGTTGTAGAGTGCCCGTGCGTTGCCTGCTTCCAATGTACGCTTCCCTGTGAAACGACTTTTTAAAGACCGGATCTGTTATACATGACATTATATTATGACCCCTCGCTTGAGCAGGCACCCACCCCCGTTACTGCTTTGGCTTCTGATTTGACGCGTCATGCCAGTGTAGAGCAAACCATCTCCACAGGTGCTGTCTATCACACTGGCGTCTATCGTCAGGGTGGGAAACGCCTGTTCGACATTTGTGTGGTGCTGATCTCGACGCCTATCGTCTTGTTGGTCATCGGTATTCTGGCGCTCTGCGTCATGCTTGATGGTGGTAGTCCATTCTACTTCCAAGACCGAGTGGGGCGCGGCGGGCGGCTTTACCGCATGTGGAAATTGCGCTCGATGGTCATGAATGCTGACCAGAAGCTCGAAGATCATCTCGCATCTGACCCCGAAGCCCGCGCCGAGTGGGACAGCACCCAAAAGCTCAAACGCGATCCACGCATCACACCTTTTGGCCGCCTCCTACGCAAATCCTCCCTGGATGAACTTCCGCAGCTTTGGAACGTTATGAAAGGCGATATGAGCTTGGTTGGCCCCCGTCCGATGATGCCATGCCAGCAAGATATCTACCCCGGAACCGCCTACTACAGCTTGCGCCCCGGCATCACGGGCACATGGCAAGTTTCTCGCCGCAACGAATCCACTTTTGCAGATCGGGCGCGTTTCGACACTGATTATGGACACTCGCTATCGTTGAACACAGACTTGGGGTTACTTGCAGCAACCGTGCGGGTCGTGGTGCGCGCGACAGGCTACTAAGTTCTTTCACCCACACGTGATGGATGACACGGGCAAGGCATGCTAACGGCATGCTTGGTTATTGCGCGTTGAAAACAGGAAGTATCTGACCCCATGACATTTCGCATCCACCCTCTTGCGTTGTGCGTTACGCTTCTTGCCGCCCTGGCCCTATCCGGGTGCCAAAGTTCAGAAGAACGCGCTGAAGGCTATTACCAGTCAGGCTTGGTTCTTTTGGCCGAGGGCGACGAAGAGCGCGCCCTGGTCGAGTTTCGGAACGTCTTCAAATACGACGGTTTTCACAAGGAAGCCCGCAAAACCTACGCGGATATCCTCGTCAAACAGGGTAACACGACCGAAGCTTACAGCCAGTATCTGCGTCTGATTGAGCAATATCCCGATACGGTAGCCGTGCGACAGACGCTGGCCGAACTGGCCTTGATGCGCGGCGACTGGACCGAGGTTGAACGTCACGGAAAAGCGGCCCTTGCCCTGCAGCCCGATGTACCCGGAGTCAAAGTGATCGGGCTTGCACTGGAATATCGCGCCGCCGTTCTGGCTAAGGATGAGGCCGCCCGCACCCGGCTGGCAGATGCGGCTCAGGCCATTCTGGAGGCCGAACCCGGCAATCCCGTGGCTCTGCGTGTTGTGCTGGACCGTCTGGCATCCGGGGACAATCCGCAGCAAGCTTTGCCTGTGCTTGATGCCGCGCTTGAACAAAACCCGGACGTTCTGGAACTGCAGATGATGAAGTTTCAGATCTTGGCCAAAGCCGAAGATATTCCCGGCACGGGTGCGCAGCTAAAGCAAATGTATGCACTGTTTCCCGAAGATGATCAGGTCAAAGCGTCGCTGATCGGCTGGTACTTGGTTCAGAACGACATTGACGGGGCAGAAGCTTTCTTGCGCGAATTGGCAGGCAGCCCTACTGGTGATCCGGCCGGGCATGTCGCGGTTGTTCAGCTTTTGCAGGCGGCCCGCAGCCCCGAGGCTGCACAGACCGAACTTGACCGGCTCATCGCGGCCAACACGGGTACGGTCAATGCCGATCTCTACGGAGCCCTGCGCGCCACGATCGATTTTGAGACCGGCAAGACCGCCGAAGGGATCACCGCTATGGAGGCGATCCTGAAAAATGCCGAGGCTTCAGATCAAACACGACGCTTCAAGGGCATGCTGGCACGGATGCTGGATGCGACCGGCAACAGGGTTGGCGCACGGGCATTGGTCGAAGAGGTGCTGGCCGAGGATGTCACCAACGTCGAGGCGCTGAAGCTGCGGGGAGCCTGGCTGATCAGTGAAGACAAACCTGGCGACGCGATTGTCGATCTGCGCACTGCCTTGGGTCAAAGCCCGCGTGACCCCGCCATTCTAACGCTGATGGCCGCTGCGCATGAACGCGATGGCAACCTCGATCTGGCAGGCGAGCGTCTGGCGCTGGCCGTCGAGGTATCGGGATCTGCGGCTGAGAATTCCCTGCGCTATGCGCAATTTCTATTGCGCCAAGACCGGGTGCAGGTGGCTGAAACCGTTTTGGCGGACGCGCGCCGGGTCAGCCCCGCCGATCCTGCAATCTTGCAGGCCTTGGCACAAGTCTATCTGCAAACCAGCAACTGGGCCGGTGCTCAGGATGTGGTGAACAGCTTGCGCCCCATCATGCTTCCCGAGGTGCAAGAGAGCATTCCTGCGCTCGAGTCCGCAATCCTCTTGGGACAGAACCGGGTTGAGGAAAGTCTCGCCGTTCTGGAAAGCCAAGTGGCCGAAGGCAGTGCTGGCGCAAAAGCCGTAGGCCTGATCGTCCAGACACAGATCCGCAGTGGTCGTACCGAAGAGGCTCGCCAATATCTGGACGAAGCCCTTGCCAAAACACCGGACGACAAGACGTTGAGGCTGCTGAGCGGCGGTCTTGATGCCCTTCTGGGCGACGCCGCCGCTGCAGAAGCGGAGTACCGCAGCCTGATTGCCGAGGCACCGACCGACGAAACACCCGTACGTCTGCTCTACGGTTTGTTGCGGAGTTCTGAACGTTTCGCGGAGGCGACACAGGTGCTGGATGAAGGCCTTGCCGCAGTGCCGAACTCGGGCACGCTTACCTGGATGAAGGCGGGTGAGCTGGAAACCGCTGGCGACATTGACGGAGCTATCGCGGTCTATGAAGGTCTTTATGCCAAGGACAGCGGCAATGTTGTCGTTGCCAACAATCTGGCCAGCCTGATCACCACCCACCGTAGCGATCCCGAAAGCCTTGAACGTGCCTTCGCAATCGCCCGCCGCCTGCGCGGACTGGAGGTACCAGCGTTTCAAGACACCTATGGCTGGATCGAGTACCGGCGCGGGAATCTGAAAGAAGCGTTGGTTTCCTTGGAACCCGCAGCCAAAGGTTTGCCGGATGACCCCTTGGCCCAATATCATCTGGGCATGGTCTATGTTGATCTGGAGCGTCGGGACGATGCGGTTAAACAGTTCGAGCGGGTAATCGAAATAGGGGGCAACAGTACTCTGCCCCAGATTGAAGATGCCCGTGCCAAGCTAAAAGCACTGGCGTCACCCAGCCCATGACCTTTTATAAGGCAGCATCGGCCTTGCGGGGTCGGTGTTTTGCCTTCGAAAAACCAAGAATATGCGGCAACTCGCCTGCTCTGTGTTGCATCTACGCACTTTCCCCGGCCCCGTGTGGCATTTCGCCTTTCTGGGCCGGAGTTTTCGCGGTAAATCTTTCAAAAGGGGCGCACACGGCCCCGCATTGGCACAAGATGCCTAAGGAGACGGCATGACACGACTGTTTTTTGCATTGTTGGCCGGTCTCCTCGGCCTTGCTCTGTCTCTTCCGACTACAGCTTCGGCGCAAGACGGCTATCGTCTACGCCCGGGTGACGTTCTGCGCATCGAAGTGCTGGAAGACCCCTCGCTCAGCAGATCCGTGCTGGTCGCACCTGACGGTCGCGTTTCGGTACCGCTTGCAGGTGGCATCCGCGCTTCTGGCCGGACCGTAGAGGCCGTGCAAACAGATCTGGCAAGCCGACTTGGCCCAAACTTTGCGACAGCCCCTACCGTATTCGTGGCGTTGGAGCGTCTAGCAGACCGCATTCCAAGCAGCGGCGGCGGTGTCAAAGCTGAGGCACCCACCATCATCATCTACATCATGGGCGAGGCCGCCAAACCCGGCAAGATCGCCGTCGCTCCCGGTACTACAGTTTTGCAGCTTTTCGCAGAAATGGGTGGGTTTTCAAAATTTGCGGCCACCAAGCGTATCCAGTTGCGCCGCACAGACCCCAAAAGCCAAGTCGAGACGGTGTATAAGCTGAACTACAATGCCATCGAGGCTGGCAGCAGCAAGTCGGGCAATACCACGCTGGCCGACGGCGACGTGATCGTCGTTCCGCAGCGCAAACTGTTCGAATAAGTGCCTGCAAAGCATCCCCGTCGAAAGGGTCAGGTGGCTGTGTGCACAGATGCAGGCAGGAACCTGATCAAGGTTGCCGTTCTTGGTGCGGCTGGCCTTATCGCGATGACCTTGCCCGCTGCTGCGCAAAGTACTGCCGAAGGGCAAGGCGGCATTCAGTTGACCTTCGGTATCGCGCAGCGATTGCAGACAAACGACAATCTCGACCTTGATGTTGTAAGCCTCGGGCGCACCCACGAGACCAGCACCCGTCTGTCTTTTGGCCTTCTCACCGAAACCCGTAATTCTCGCTTCTATCTTGATGCCGCGGCTCGCATCCGCGCAGCCAACGGCCCGGCAATCACCAAGTCTGGATTTGAAGTCAGCAGTCCGCAGATTGCCCTTGGCTACAGCCGCAGTTCTGTCTCTTCCACGTTCAGTTTGGACGCCAGTCTACGTGAAACCGACCTCGCACAAGATGCCGAGGTCACAGATTTTGACAATAACACTGGCATCCGGCGCGACACAGACCTGAGCACTGCCTTGAATTGGGGCGAGGATCGGCGCTTGGGCTTTGGCCTGTCGGCCGGCTGGGAGGTTTCAGATTACAGCGCCGCCGCAGGTCAGGCCGACACGCGACGTACCCGTGTTGGTGCCAGCGTACGAATGGACCTGTCCACCGCAACCCTTCTGACGCTGGATGCGACCCGGTCGCAATTTCGCGAAGATGGGGTGCCCGGGTTGCGCGACACCAACAGCCTTGGAGCCGCCCTCACGTTAGAGAGGCCTGATGGTGCCTTTACCCTGCGCGGCACCGTGACCGACACGGAAGACGGCACCCAAACTGCACTCAGCTTTGGCCGCAGCCTTGATCTGCCACTCGGCAGGCTGGCACTGACGGTCGGGGCATCACGCGGGACGACCGGAAAAACCTATCCCACTGCGGATATTTCCTACAACCAAACCCTACCCAGAGGCGCGCTGACCGCCTCGCTCAGCCGGTCAATCGGTGCTGCCACAGATGACGATTCCGAACAACTCAGCACGCGTGCCAGTTTGGGTCTGACACATCAGATCGGCCCCCGATCAGACGTCAGGTTTGACCTGTCTTGGGCAGAAAACGAAGAAACGGCGACAGGCCTTGCCACCGCCAACGGCAGTTTTGGCGCCACATTGACACAGGCTTTGACGGAAGACTGGGCGCTGGACGTCGGCTATCGCCACCGCTTGCGCAACGAAGACGGCGTCGGGCGGTCACGTGACAACGGGGTGTTTTTGGAAGTGAAGCGGACGTTCAGCACGCGTTTCTGATGACGGCGTTCTGAAAAGGTCGCCCTGAGCATGGACAGGTAGCCACCGGTTGAAAATCTGCAAGATCGGTAGCGTTCAAAGATGCTTTGTCCTGACATGCGCGGCCAATCATCCTACGTGACGCCGTAGGCTGAAAAACCCGGTCAAAGCTGCTATCAATAGCCAACCCGCTGCGGGAACAGGAATTGGTGAAGGGCTGTTGTCGCCGTCGATGTCATCTGGGTCCGTGACAATTGCACGATCACCGCCGTCATCGCCACTTCTGCCGATATCCAACAGGCCCCGGGTCGCCCCGCCGCCTAAAACACCGCCCGTGCCGCCACCATTCCCTAAACTCGCAAGGCGGGTGTATGATCCATCACCTTGAGTTGGGTCACCATAAGCCACCCCACCATCGGCCAGAGTATCGGGCAAAAGATCTGGGCAGGCTTGCAAAATATGGGCTCCACCGCTGTCGACGCGATGGCAAACACGGATTTCTTGTGCACCGATACAGCCTCTGGTCAGGTTTCGGTCACTAGGGACGTTGCCATCCGCCGCGCGACTGATATGGGCTGATCCAGCGTCTTCACCCTGAAGCTCCGCATCAAAAATCCCCGGGACATAAACCTGGTCGACAGCACCCCTGTCGTCAAAGGTCACGAAGACCTTGTCGGTCTGTGCGAAAAACCCTGTCGTTCTCTGAATACGGCCAAGGTGTAACGGCTGGTCTGTGGGCTTCATCCCACAGGTCCGCATCTCCTCCAGCGTGGCCACAGTCGCAGCCGTCGGTTTGGCGGTGAACTGCAGACTGATCTGGTTCTCCAACGCTGCGGCGGAGACAGAGGGAAGGTCCGCCACACAACTGGCCAGTGCTGCAAGATCAGGGGATGGCACGGTATCGGTAACGAGGTTCCCTGTATCGCGCGAGTTTCCTTGCAAGGTTACCAGAGCAGCGTTGGCAAAGGCCGCTTTGACCGCTTCCGCCGCAGCGCCCGTGATCCAGAAACTGTCAGTGCTTGGCTCCAACATGCCAGAAAGATCAAAACGCTGTTCCGCAACGCTCAGCATCATCGGCTTTGCCTCGTCGAGAGAGTACTTTGCCTGAATACGGATGCCGCGATCGTCAGCCCGGGCACCGTCCACGACCTGAACAGAACTGCCGATGCTTCGAATGATCCTGTCAAAGGGCAGCACTTGTCCATCAGCCCTGACATAGCGTGAAGATTCAATTTCGATCCGGCGGCTGACGGCACAGGTTTGGCCTTCGACTGTCGTAACAATAGAGGCCCCGCTCTGCAGGAACCGTTGTTCTATTTGAACGCCACGTCCTGCCAAATCATCCTCAGCAATACCCGTGGTTGCAGCATAAGCTGGAATTACAATCAAGGCGGAAAAAATGGCACTGCTGAGAACCATTTGGCCAGCCCCCGGGCTGGCGATGCGACCGCCACGATGAAAGAGGGCAGCCTTACTGCGGGACAACATTTTTCCACCCATAATCAACACGATCACCAACATGTCATAATTTATAGCGGTCCGCTCATAAAACAAACATATTCAGGACCGATGGAGGCTTATATCCTCGCGCCCAGCATAATCGGGCGCACGTTGCCATGATTGTTGACACCGGGCGGCAAAATAAGTGCCTCAGGCGGCGGGGTACCGGGGGATAGGAACGGCTCACGGCATCAAAGCATAACGACAAAAGGAGAATCTGTCCCCAACCTCTCGCTAATGTGGGCTGGCACCCTTATCTTGCGTGTTGAATTTTCGATCATCCTGACATCAATGGCCCTATGACATTTTCCTCAGCCCCCCCCCGTTCCTTGCCTTTCAACCCGGTTGGTCTGGGGTGGTTTGCGCTTCTCGTTGCAAGTGCCCTGCCTGTTTACTGGCTGGGCTTCATATCACTGGGCAACGCGTGGATTACGCCAGAGTACAGCCATGGCCCGCTGATCCCGCTCATCTCGCTCTATCTATTCCTGCGCGAGCTGCGTCAGACAGACACCCTGCCCCCGGGCACCCCGGCGAACCGCTGGCCCGGGATCGCGCTGATCCTTTTTGCGCTGATCTTTGGTATCTTCGGCAACCTGATCCGTATCCCTGATGTTGTTACTTATGCACTCATCTTGTGGGTTGGCGGTGTTGTGCTGGTGGGCTTTGGTTGGCAGCAGGGCAAGCGTCACTGGGCACCAGTCCTGCACCTGATCTTTATGCTGCCGCTGCCTCAGTTCGTTTATTGGCAACTGACCATCTTCCTGCAACTGGTGTCATCGCAACTTGGGGTCTGGTTCATTGAGCTTGCGGGCATCCCGGTGTTCCTTGAAGGCAATGTGATAGACCTTGGCATCTATCAGCTTCAAGTTGCCGAGGCCTGTTCAGGCCTGCGTTATCTGTTCCCTATCCTGTCATTTTCCTATCTGTTCGGAATCCTTTATCGCGGTCCATTCTGGCACAAAGCCGTGCTGTTCTTGATGGCGGCCCCCCTTACCATCTTCATGAATTCGTTCCGCATCGGAATGATTGGTATCTTGGTCAACAGCTACGGTATCGGCCAAGCAGAGGGCTTCTTGCACTTTTTTGAAGGCTGGATCATTTTTGGTGCCTGTATCGGCATCTTGTTCCTGATGGCCATTGCGTTGCAAAGGTTGACCCCAAACCCGCTACCGCTGTCGGAAACCATTGACCTTGATACCAAAGGTTTTGCCCAACAAGCCCGGCGGATGACAGGGATCGGTGCCTCCAAAGGAATGATCACTGCGGCTCTTTTGTCCGCAGTTGTTGCCGCGGCTTTCGTTCTGACGCCCGCGGCCCCACGCATTGAAGTCGCCCGGGATTCGTTTGCGCTGTTTCCCCGTGACGTCGGCAACTGGAGCGGCACCATGCAGGCACTAGATCCGGCCACTGAGCAGGTCTTGGCCGCAACAGATTACGTCAATGCAACCTATTCGGCAGCTGGCGAGGCCTCTTACGTCAACGTGTTTTCTGCATGGTACGAGAAGCAGACCGAAGGGTCGGGCATTCATTCTCCCGAGGTTTGCCTGCCGGTGGGAGGATGGGAGGTATTTTCCATCGATCCAACCCCGATCAGCATACCTGGCACGATCTATGGAGACTTCATTGTGAACCGGGCAGTGATTCAGAAAGGGATCAGCAAACAGCTGGTCTATTACTGGTTCGAACAGCGCGGCAAACGCATGACGAACGATTACGCTGTTAAGGTATCAGTGGTTATCGATAGCTTGACCAAAGGACGCAGCGACGGGGCTATGGTGCGTTTTGTGACTCCGGTTGAACCCGGTGAGTCCGAGGCCGACGCCGAGGTACGCATGCAGCGGTTCATGGCACAGATCCTTCCCGAGATGCCGGCGTTCATCCCTGAGTAAATCTTTCTTGAATGGATGATCTGAGGATATAAAAAAAGGGCCGGGAGAACCGGCCCTTTCTTGTGGAATATGGTGGGATTAGACGGCCTTGCGACGGCGCAGCATTGCAATGCCACCCAAAGCGCCCAGCAACAAAAGACCGCCGGCAGGCAACGGCACAGCCGAGACACCCGCCACGTTCATCTGAAGGCCGGGGTTGCCTTTGCCGCGTGGATCACTGAACTGCAGGATCAGCTTGTCCGACGAATTTGCAGCCAGCACTGTGTTGATCGAGAAGGTTGCGGTATCACCTTTGGCGATGAAAGCAGACTCGCCATTGGCCCAGCTTACCTTCACGCCGTTTGCAAAATTCGAGAACGCCTGCAGCACGGTGCCAATCGTTACGCCCACAGTAGAGGTGGTCGACGAAGAGTTGAAGAAGTTGAAGGTGTACTTGGTCGCGTTGTCAGCCTTCTCGAAGAACACGCCGAAGGCATAAGGACCGCCAGCAATGTCATAAGATTTGCCCGACTCGATGTTATTCAAAGGGTTGAACGTCACGGCGTGGCTCGCGCCAGCCGCCATCAGAAGCGATGTTGCCGCTACGGCAGCAATCGCTGTTTTTTTCAGGGACTTTAACATGGAAATTTCCTCGTAGACTGTAGGTAAACAAGAGCAGGCGTTGCTCCAACGGGGAGCGTATAATGTGCCCCTAAGCATTAACGAGCAGACGCCCAACAAGTTCCGTGTCGCACAAATTTTTTGCATCATTTTTTTCAAAATTTTACGTCAGATCAAAGCCCTATCTGAACTGTTGGTCTGCAGCCTGCACCCTATGATTTGGCCTGTCTTGCGCTGCGAAAGGGCCTTTCCCCACGCAGCGTTTCTATTTCACGCATAATTGCTGACATCTTCGGCCGTTTGTTCATATGGGCGCAATCTCCGTCCAATCTGGCGGTGATCGGCCGCTCCATTCTGACGCCAGAGGCTTTGACCCACTTGAACCAAAGGCCGAGCGGGTTCGATTCCTTGCCTGGTAAAAGCACCAAATTCCCCTGCCATTCTTCGCACCGCACGCAAGGCCACACGAAGTGCGGCCTTGCACCTCGGCCCATCATTGGCCACGACTGACACATGTCAGATCACGCCCCCCTTGCTTATTCACGCCTATCTGCCCTGCAACGCTGGTGGGTGTTGGCTATGTTGATGCTGGCCTGTGTCCTGCCCGAAGTCATCCTGATGGGAGCCGATTTGGGCCTTTGGGGATCGCCCCGCTGGCGCAACCTCGCCTATCAGTATGGAGCCTTCTGGGCCGGTCTTTTGTGGGATTGGCAGCCAAACTATGCGCTGCAACCTTTGACCATGTTCTTCAGCCACGCAGTGCTGCATGCGGGCCTGGGTCACATGATCGGCAACCTTGCCGCCCTATGGGTTCTCGGCACGACGGTTCAGCGGCGCATGGGGCAAGCCGGCCTGTTCTGGCTGTGGTCAGTTTCTGCCATTGGCGGCGCGCTGGTCTTTGGCTTTCTGGCAACCACACCCGCCCCAATGGTAGGAGCTTCAGGGGCCTTGTCCGGAATGATAGGGGCTTGGGTGCTTTGGAACGTTCCGAGTGCATCCGGTGAGGTGCGAAATACCCGGTTCCATGGGCTATGGTGGGTTGCCAAGGCTACAGCTGTTCTGGCCTTGGGCAACGTGGCGCTGTGGTGGTTACAAGACGGTCAGATTGCCTGGCAGACTCACTTGGGCGGATATTTCACCGGGTTGGTCTTTACCATGCTGGTCGAACGGCGACGCATCTTGCCGAAGATGCGGGAATAAGCTTCCAGCAAGACGGGGGCAGAATGATCCCAGGACAGACGCTGCAGCACACGTTCGCGCCCCATGCTTCCCATGCGACGACGCAGATCAGGGTCATCGATCAATTGCGCTATTTTCGCAGCGAAATCTTTGGGGTCGTTGGGTTTGGCATAAAGGGAGGCGTCCCCTGCCGACGCGCGCCCTTCAGTCAGGTCAAACTGAACCACAGGCTTTTCTAGCGTCATATATTCCATGATTTTATTCATGGTAGAGATGTCGTTCATCGCGTTCTTCGGGTCAGGAGACACCCCAATGTCGATGCTGTTCAACACCGAAAGAAGATCCGCACCATAAAGAGCCCCGGTGAAGGTAAAGTACCGGTCCAGCCCCCGGGCGCGAACATCCCGCTGCACTTCGGCCAGATGTGGGCCAAAGCCTGCAATAGCAAAATGCACATCGCGGTAGTCCAGTTTGCGGATCAGATGATCTGCGGCAGCCACCAGCAGATCCATGCCTTCTTGCTGGCCGATCACGCCGACATATCCCAACAGGGTCTTGGCTCCATTGCGATGAGCCACATCGCCAGGCCCAAGCAGGAAGGATTCAATCCGCGGCGCAGATCGTACGACAAAAACATCCTCAGGGCGCATCTTGCCACGCCGGATGGCGATAGCGCGAAAGCTTTCGTTGGTGGCCATCGAGACCGAGGCACAGGCAAAGGTCAGCCGTTCCCACAGCAGCATGACGCCGTATAGCAAGCCGCGTTTGCCGAATTTGGCTTCAAAAAGCTCCGGGCAGACATCATGGTGATCGAATATATAGCGAACGCCACGCAAACGGTACCACAATGCCAAAAGGAAAATCAGGTCGGGTGGATTACACCCTTGGATCACATCGAACCCACGTTCGCGGCGAACGATACGGGCCAGCCGGAACCAGTGCCAGATCGCATGACCATATTCGCGGGCATAGGCCAAAGCCCCAGAATGGGCTTCGGTCGGTTCTGAGTGGCGATAGATGTGGACGCCTTGAATCACTTCGTAGGGTTCCGTCCACCCTCGCCCCATCGGGCTGATGACCGAAACCTCGTAGCCGGCATTTGCCAGTGTCGTGGCTTCAAGCCAGACGCGACGGTCCAAGGGTACGGGTAGATTTTCGACCACAATCAGAACGCGGCGCGGCTTCTCAACACTCATACAGCGTTATCCTGATGGTCACTATGGGCAATGCGTCTGCAGCATCGGTCTTCGACTAACTGAAAATCACGGAACAAGCCAAGATTTTTCGTCATATAGGGATCAAATGCGCGGAAACAACCATTTCTCAATTTTGACATAATTCCAGACCGTTGTATGATCCTTAACAAATGAGCCGGAAACTAACTCGGCCGAGGCAGGGAGAACATTATGTCATTCGGGATCTTGGGGATTGGTGTAGGGTTCGGCCTTCTGGCTGGCATCCTGACATTTTCACTGGGGGCGGGGTTTGGCCTTGCCTTGTTGACCTATTCGGTGACGGGGGCCACGGCGATGATGGGAAGCCTTATTCCGCCTTCGCAGCATCTTGGGGCTGAAACGCAGCCCGGCTGAAACACCCTATCTCAGTATGGGCTGACTGGCGCGCAGGCAGGAGAGCCGATGCAGTTTCTACGTGCTCTTCTGCCCCGCCCGCAAAGCGGCATCTGGGACCATCCCCTCCCCCTGTTTGAAAACCCTGTCTGCATTCTTGGCGATCTGCACGGCATGGCTGCATCGCTGGAGCGCATGTTTGATCTGATTGACCAGCAACCAGATGTTGGGCGTGTCCGATTGGTGGTTGTCGGCGACATGATCGACCGCGGACCAGACTCGGCCACCGTACTGACCCGATTACGCGGCCTTGAGACCATATTTGCAGATCAGGTCATCTGCCTGATGGGCAATCACGAACGCATGTTACTGGACTTTCTGGCCAATCCCGCCCGCAGCGGCATGCGCTGGCTTGGGGCTGGCGGGGCCGAAATGCTGGCAAGTTTCGGTTTGGGTGGCCGATTTGCGGGTGACACCCCCGCCAACAGGTTCGAGCGGATCGCTGAAGACCTGCGCGCGGCTTTACCGCAGGACATGGAACAGTGGCTCCAGGATCTCCCACTGTATTGGGAGGAGGGTGGCCTTGCTGTCACCCATGCCGGGGCTGATCCGGCACAGCCGCTGAATATCCAGAACACTGAATTGATCTGGGGGCACCGGGATTTTCACAAGCATTCCCGCCGGGACGGTCTGTGGGTCGCGCATGGTCATGTGATCGTGAAAGAGCCATATACTAAAGACGGTCGCATCGCAGTCGACACCGGGGCGTATCGCACGGGCCTGTTGTCAGCAGCTTGGCTCGATCAGTCTGGCCTGCGGTTTTTGCAGGTGCCTGCCTGAGCGATCGTGAAAATGTTTCGCGCGCAAAACATTTAGAGGGTCGGTAGCGCGGCCTGCCAGTTCTGCACTATGGCCATATACCGCCCATGACCTGATGGTTGTCACCATCATGAGCCTTCGGCAAACAAGAACGACAAGGACTTGGTGGCCAGGCTATGCTCAAAAGAGTTGCCGCTGAGGAAATCAGTGAACAGATTCAGCGTCACGGTCTGGGGCGAGAATACGTCGGCCAGAATGACGAAAAGGTCATCCGTGAACGTCGTTGCATTGGTCCCCCGTACGCGGACTGACTACCACTCGGGATAAAACTTGGGCCGGATCGGCTGAAGGTCAGTGTCAGGGCAAGGCTGTCAACGCTGCCATAGTCCAGCGACGCAAACGAGATGGAACCGCTGAAGCGCCGGGTGCGTTGGTCACTGATGGTAACATAGCCATTGCCCAAGGCACCGCTCCCACTTGGATCAGTTTGACCTGCGCCGTTGCCATAGGTGTGGGTCAAGACCCCGAGGGTCGCGGCGTTTGCTGCAGGGGCGGCGATGAGGAGCGCAAGGCTCGCTACCATTCCCCAGAGTGGAGAATGTTTCATGATTGTGCTGCCGTTAAAAAAAAGGGGATCGCAGGCCTCAGTGCCACAACTTAGCCACATTCCGCCGACCGTCAAAGGGCAGGGTTGGTTTACCCCAGAAATACCACTATAACCATATGACACTGGAAAAATATCAACCCTGGGTTGCAATTTTGGTTTAGGATGGCAATGTAATGCAAGACTGTTTCCAAAGAGATGCCAATGCTTTTCGACCCATGTAGAGATATCGACCCATTTTGTGGATCTGTGGCAGACAAACACTTTGGTGCCATACACTTGCGGGCGCGTCTGAACAGGGCTCTTTCAACACGACAAACAGCATATGCGTACAAACGTGCGTTCGTAGCGGGGGCTGACGAGACATGACGATCATTGAACTGGGCCTGGCTGCATACGCTCTGATAACTTTATTTGCCTTCATAATGACCTATCTCGAACAGCGCAGAACTGGTCAGAGAACACCCATATTCAACTTTATAGGCTACGTCGCCTGCACGGTCTGGCCCGTGGTGATCGCAGTGGTCCTATTGACAAAATCGATGCGCCAAACTTGACGGCTGCCTTACTCCAGTAATTGAATGGCTGTTTTATTTGGTGAAAACTGCCATTGGCAGTCTAGGCTATGTAGGCATGTCAAATTGCTGTGCAAAGCACGATGTGATTGCTCTGGATGTAGCTGCAGGGCGTGTGGCACAGGTCAACGCCCTTCGTTGGTTCTGACATCGAATGCTTCCTTGCGGACCCCCCTCTGCCGTTGCGCGTCACCACAAATCCTCCCGGTGCTGATTTCGTCATTCTAGCGACGCCTTCGAATTATGATCCGTCACCAATCATTTCGACACCCGGTCCGTTGTATCGGTGATTGGTGAGGTCGGTCAGATCAACCCCCGGCCACAGCGGTGATCAAGTTTGTGCGAGGGCAGGGCGCTGCACGACAACCCACATTCCTCATGCATCGTGGTGGGTGAGGCGTCTGAGCGCGCGCGTGTTTTTGCCGCTATGTTGGCGGACTGGGCGGTCAAGCAGGACATTCCGCTGCCGTTCACCGGTCCGGGTGGGGCTGAGG
>JANNNF010000021.1:0-1807 GCA_031398405.1 Rhodobacterales bacterium
AGCCGGCGGAGGTATAAAGCGAAAATACTACCCCCGCGAGGCCCGCGAGAACCGATGACAAGGTGTAGATCATAATCGTGGTGCGCGCCACCGGCACCCCCATAAGTGCTGCTGACGTTTCCGACCCGCCAAGCGCATAGACGTAAGACCCGAACCGGGTGCGATGCGCGAGGATGATGCCGAACACGAACACCGCCAACATCAGCATCCCCACCACCGTCAGCCGCCCGCCACCGGGCAGCAGGATGTAGGATTTGGAAATGGCGGTGTAAAACTCGTGCTTGATGCCGATGCTGTCGGGCGACAGGACAGACGCCGCCCCGCGCGCCAGAAACATGCCCGCCAGCGTCACAATGAAGGACGGCACCTTCAGATAATGGATCGCCGCCCCCATCGCCGCACCAAACAGCCCCGCCACGATCAGCGCCACACCAAAGGCCGCCAAGGGGTGAAACCCCGCCCAGCTGACCAGCACAGCAATCAGCACCGTGGTAAATCCGATCACGGCGCCGACCGACAAATCAATGCCGCCCGACAGGATCACGAAGGTCATTCCTACTGCCGCGATGCCAAGAAAGGCGTTGTCGGTCAGCAAGTTGCCCATCACCCGGGTAGACAGCAGCCCCGGAAACTGCAGCACCGCCATGGCATAGGCAAAGACAAAGATCAGCGAGGTGGCCACCAGCGGCCGGAGGCTCCGGTTCATGGCGTGCTCCTTTTGCGTTGCAACAGTTGCGACGCCATCGGCGATTGCAGTACCAGGATCACGATGATCACCCCGGATTTGACCACCAGATTAAACTCGGGCGAAAAGCCGGAAATCAGTATGCCGGTGTTCATCGCCTGAATGATCATCGCGCCCACCACCGACATCGGGATGGAAAACCTGCCCCCCATCAGGGATGTGCCGCCGATGACCACGGCGAGGATCGCGTCCAACTCCAGCCAAAGGCCCGCATTGTTGGCGTCTGCCCCGCGAATGTCACCCGCCACGATCAGGCCCGCCAGCGCGGCACACAGGCCCGCAAAAGCATAGACCAGCACCAGCAAAAGTCCGGCCCGGATACCGGCAAACCGCGCAGCGGACCGGTTCACCCCCACCGCCTCGATCAGCAGGCCCAGCGCCGTGCGCCGCACAGCCAGTGTCACGCCGACCGTCAGCGCCAGCGCAATCACGATGGGCGTGGGCAAGCCCAGCACCGAACCGGTGCCGATGAACACCAGCAGCGGGTTGTCAAAGGTGACGATGGACCCTTCGGTCACCAGTTGCGCAAGGCCGCGCCCAGCCACCATCAAAACCAGCGTGGCGATGATCGGTTGAATGTTCAGCGCGGTAACCAACAGCCCGTTCCACAGCCCGCAGGCCAGCCCCGCCGACAGGGCGACCACCACGGCCAGCCACCCCGGCAGGCCAGACGTGACCATCACCGCCGCCACAGCGCCGGCGATCGCCATCACGGCCCCCACCGACAGATCCACCCCCTTGGTCGCAATCACCGCCGTCATGCCGATAGCGAGGATGGCAACAGGTGCGCCCCGGTTCAGCACGTCGATCAGGCTGCCAAACAGCCTGCCGTCCTGCCAAGCGATGTCGAAAAACCCGGGAAAAAGCAGCCAGTTAACCAGCAGTACGCAACAGAGTGCGACAAACTGGGGCCGCGCCAGCCGCAGGATCAGGGGTTGCGGGCGTGGCCCGGGTGGTTGGCCAGCGGGGCGCAAATGAACGGTTTGCCGGGTCATGCGTGGGGTTCCATAGCTTCGGGGGTTCCAGCAATAGCCTGAACAATGGCCTCGGGTGCTACATTAT
>JANNNF010000051.1:0-9125 GCA_031398405.1 Rhodobacterales bacterium
CAATCCGGCGTGAAGGGCTGACGGGGCGCCAATTGCGGCTTGCCCGGCGTCTTGCGCAAAAGCACAATCTGACCCCGACATCAGACTATGACGCCGTGCGCCTGTTGCGCCAGAACGGGATGGACCCGTTCCACCGCCCCAGCCTGCTGGACCTTGCCAATGGCGACGATCAGACGGTGGCCGGCGGCACCATTCCCCCGACTGGCCCGCCGCCAAACCGGGGGCTGACGCCAATTCCGGGCGATGCGGTGAAATTGCCGCAGACCATCAAACCCATGCAGGTGCCATCAACCGACGTGCGGGTTGAACAAAACCACATGGTCGAGATTCAGAAAATTCAGCAAGACATCGGGCGGCGCCGGCGCAAGCGTCTGATCTTGCTGGCGACACGGATGGCGTTCTTCATTCTGCTGCCCACGATGATTGCCGGGTGGTATTTCTACATGGTCGCCACGCCCCTGTATGCCACCAAGTCCGAATTCGTCATCCAGCAATCCGAACCCGCTTCCGCAGGTCTGGGCGGGCTGTTCTCGGGCACTCAGTTCGCCACCTCTCAAGACAGCATCGCGGTGCAAGGCTATCTGCAATCGCGCGATGCCATGCTGCGGCTGGACGGCGATCTTGGTTTCCGGGCTCATTTTCAGGCTGCCAACATTGACCCGATCCAACGGCTTGCCCCCGATGCCTCGTCTGAGGCGGCCTATAAGGTCTACAAGAAAAACGTAAAAATTGCCTATGATCCGACCGAGGGTCTGATCAAGCTTGAGGTGGTCGCCAGCAACCCCGAAACCTCGGCAATCTGGGCACGGCAACTGATCACATACGCCGAAGAACAAGTAGATCATCTGACGCAGCGCCTGCGCGGCGACCAGATGAAGGGCGCGCGCGAGGCGTATAACGATTCCGAAGCGGCGGCGATTGCATCGCAGCGCAAGGTGGTCGAACTGCAGGAAAAGTTCAAAGTGCTGTCGTCTGAGGTCGAAGTATCGCTGCTCAGCGCGCAAATCTCGTCGCTGGAAACGCAGTTGACCAAAGACAGGCTGTCGCTGGCCCAGATGGAAGCGAATGAAACCCCGAACAAGGCCCGTATGGACCCGCTGGTGCGCCGCATCGGAACACTTGAAGCAGAAATCTCTGATCTGCGGTCCAAACTGACCGTGGGGGACGGCGGTAATGCCTCCCTTGCCACGGTGCAGGGCGAATTGATGGTGGCGCAGGCCGATGTGCAGACCCGGCAATTGCTGCTGGGCCAGTCCTTGCAGGCGATGGAAACCGCGCGGGCCGAGGCGAACCGGCAGGTGCGCTATCTGTCAATCTCGGTAAACCCCACCCCGCCGGATGAAGCCACTTATCCGCGCGCCTTTGAAAATACCCTCGTGACCATGTTCATCTTCATGGGTATCTACCTGATGATCTCGATGACCATCGCCATCCTGCGCGAACAGGTCTCCAGCTAAGGAATGATGATGCACGATGTCTCAATCGGCGGCTTGACCGTTGGCAACGATCTTCCTTTGCTGGTGATTGCAGGCCCGTGTCAGTTGGAAAGTCTGGACCACGCCCAGATGATCGCAGGCGTGATGGCCGATCTGTGCAAGGCCGCAGGTGCTCAATTTGTGTTCAAGGCAAGCTACGACAAGGCTAACCGCACGTCTCTGTCTGGGCGTCGTGGGCTTGGGATTGAGGGCGGTCTGAAAGTGCTGGAGGCTGTGCGCGCCACCGGGCTGCCCGTGCTGACCGATGTGCATGACGCAGGCCAGGCGCGCGAGGCGGCTAAGATTGTCGATGTGATCCAGATTCCGGCGTTTCTGTGCCGCCAGACTGATTTGCTGATCGCGGCAGGCGAGACCGGGGCCGTGGTCAACGTGAAGAAAGGCCAGTTTCTGGCCCCGTGGGATATGGCGAATGTCGCGGACAAAGTGGCAAGCACGGGTAACACCAAGATTTTGTTGACGGAACGAGGGGCGTCGTTTGGCTATAACACGCTGGTGGCCGATATGCGCAGTCTGCCCACCATGGCACGCACAGGATACCCGGTTATCATGGACGCCACTCATTCGGTGCAGCAACCGGGCGGCAATGGCACTTCATCCGGCGGCCAACGCGAGTTTGCCCCGGTGATGGCGCGGTGTGCGGTGGCGATCGGCATCGCCGGGGTGTTTATTGAAACGCATGAGGCCCCCGATACGGCGCCCTCTGATGGTCCCAACATGATCCCGCTGCATCAGATGGGTGCTTTAATCGACAGCCTGATGGCGTTTGACCGGCTGGCCAAGGCAAACCCATTGCGGGTGTAGGGAACCCAATTTCTTCAAAGAAATTGGCAAATTCGTTCAAACGAATTTTGGCCCCGGCTTATACGGCCTGTCCCGCCGCCCATCCGCTGGACCAGGCCCATTGAAAGTTATACCCGCCCAGCCACCCCGTCACATCCACCACTTCGCCGATGAAATACAGCCCTGGGCGGCACTTGGCCTGCATCGTGCGCCCATCCAGCGCATCTGTATCAACCCCGCCAAGCGTGACCTCCGCGGTGCGGTAGCCTTCAGACCCCACCGGAGTAAGCGACCAGCCGGTCATCATGGCCGCCACCTTGTCCAGCACAGCGCCGGGCAGCGCGACCATCGGGGTCTCAACCCCAAGCGCTGTCTCAATATGCCGGGCCAACCGGTCGGGAAGCCATTGGCCCAGAACGGTCCGCAGCGCCCGCCCGCCCGCCTCGGCCTTCGCCGCGCGCAACTGGGCAGGCATATCCAGCCCCGGGCACAGGTTCAGAACCACTGTCTCGCCCTCGCGCCAATAGCTCGACGCCTGCAAGACCGCAGGCCCTGACAGCCCGCGATGCGTGAACAGCAGCGCTTCTTCAAAACCCGCGCGCCCCGCCGTTACCCGCCCCTGCACCGCCACCCCCGCCAGCGGCACCATCCACGCCAGTTCCTGATCGGCAAAGGTCAGCGGCACCAGTCCGGGCCGCGTTTCCACCAACGGCAGACCGAATTGTTCGGCGATGCGGTAGCCAAATCCCGTCGCACCCATCTTGGGGATAGACTTGCCCCCCGTCGCCACAACCACCGACGCCGCCCGCACCTCGCCGCGCGCAGTCGCCACCGCATAGCCGCCGGGGCCCTGCGAAACGCCGCCCACTTCACACCCCAGCCAAAGGGTTACGCCCGCGCTGCGCATGTCGTGTAAAAGCATCTCAACAACCTGCTTGGCAGACCCGTCGCAAAACAACTGCCCCAGCGTCTTTTCATGCCAGCCAATGCCCGCCGCATCCATGCGCGCGATGAAATCCCATTGTGTATAGCGTTTCAACGCCGACAGCGCAAAGCGCGGGTTGCGCGACAAAAACCTGTCGGGCGCGATTCCCAGATTGGTGAAATTGCACCGCCCGCCGCCCGAGATGCGGATCTTTTCTCCCGCCGTCTTGGCATGGTCAATCACCAGCACCCGGCGCCCGCGCCGACCGGCCTCGATGGCACATAACATACCGGCCGCCCCGGCTCCAAGAATGATCACGTCATAGGTCATCCGCGCGCTTTACCGCGACCAGTCCCGCGCAGCAATGCCTCTACCTTTTGGCCGCATAGCCCACGACCACGTCAATCATCTGATCACTGGACAGAACCGGGGGCAGCAATGTCAGCACGCGGCCTGCGCTATCGAGCAGATAGATCAGGCTGCCATGTGCGTAAACCGGCCCGGTCGGGGCTTCAAACACCAAACTGCTCTCAATCGAAAACGCTATGTAAACCTGCGAAAGTGTTGCAGGATCGCCGGTCAAACCAATGAAATTGCGACTAACTTTTGCAAGCACCGCCTGCATCGTGGGGCCTGTGTCACGCACGGGATCAACCGTGATCATCACCGGCGTGACCGCCACACCTCGCGCTGTCAGGGCGGCTGCGACCTCAGCCATCTGCGGCAAAGCCGCCGAGCAGATTTCCTGACAGTTGGCATAGCCGAAGAACAGCAATTGCAGATGACCCGCAGGATCGATTTGGGTGCGGGTCTGCCCGTACTGGTCTGTCAGGGTAAAGGGGCCGCCGATGGCAATCGGAAAAGGGGTTGCCTCTGGGCCAGATGCCACGACAGCGGCTGTGTGGTTTTCAGTGCCGTGGGCTGCGGCTGTGCCTGCCACCAGACATAGCGCAAGAACCAGCTTCATTGCTTTTGTTCTGCGATAAAGGCCGCATCTACCTCTGGGCCCAAGCCCAGATAGCCGTGGGCCGCGATCTCGGCCTTGATGCGCGGATCGCGGCGATACCACGGCTCTTTCCCCGCCGCCTCTGGGAAAGCCGCTTCCCAATCCTGGGTCCAGCGCTTGGCAGGAGCCCAGTCCGTGCTGCCCGCCACGCGAATTTTTTGCACCTGAAACACGTTCAACGCCCCAACATCCGGGTCGTTCAGCAGCAGCCCGTCCACCTCGACCTCTTGCCCGCAATAAGGTGCCAGGTCATTCGCCGCCCCCGAAAACACCGGTTGGCCATTTTTGACCGCCAGCACAAACACCCCGTCCGCCGTGCGCAACAGACCCATCTGGCGTTTCCCCGCGCCACAATCTACCGGGCAATCCCCCGTTACAGCACAAAGCGCATCGGTGACTTTGGCCGCAAAGAATGCGGGCTGTTCGGCGTAAAGGTTCCAGCTTTCGGCAGTAGAGTCGGCCGAGAAATCCTGCGCCACCAGAGAGTTGGGCAAAGCCAATGCCACACTGAACAACAGATGTTTCATGTCCTGCCTCACTGCAATTCCGGGATGACAAAATCCGGCACGGTGCCGTAGTCTTGATGGGTCGGATTGGTGATGCCTGCGACATCGACAATTTCGTTCACCACAATGTAATTCAGCCCATC
This sequence comes from Rhodobacterales bacterium, assembly GCA_031398405.1. GTDB lineage: Bacteria > Pseudomonadota > Alphaproteobacteria > Rhodobacterales > Rhodobacteraceae > JANNNF01. The sequence goes on from JANNNF010000051.1 coordinate 4,857, forward strand.
CCGCTTATACAGCATCCCGTCCGCGGTCACCGTGTCTGACGCCATCGACAGCAGCATCGGGCTGCCGTTTGACTGCGCATCCGCACCCACCTTCAGCACCATGTAAACCGTGCCATCCGGTGCCAGCAGTCCGACCGGAACTCCGCCAGCCGAACACCACATCGCACAGCTATGATGCGCCGAGCCCACCACCGCATCCGGCCCGCCCATCACGCCTGACATATAGCACCAGGTGTCGATGAACTCGCCGGTCACTTTGACTGGGCTGCCGGTTTCGCCGTTGGCTTGTGCTGAAACTGCCATCAGGCACAAGGCAATCAGACCAGGGAATCGCAAGATCATCACAGCTTCCTTTGTTGGTTGGTCAAGCTTACCTGCGCGTCACCCGCCGCCAAAATCACAAAGAAGACAGGTTCAGGCAATGCCACAAAGCCGCAGTCGCCCAGCCCTGCAAGAACCCTGCCACATTGCAGAGTTTTCGACAAATGCCCCTTGCGGCCCCAAACCACCTTCGCTAATAACCCGCCTACGGTTGGGGCGTCGCCAAGCGGTAAGGCATCGGTTTTTGGTACCGACATACCCAGGTTCGAATCCTGGCGCCCCAGCCAATCGTCCTTTTGATATTTTTTGAATTATTGTACCCTAGCAAGGGGCTTTGATTTGACAGGGTTAGCTTAGGCTGCTGTGCATTGACCTGCCCCCCCGCCGTTGCAACGGCGGCGTCAAGGCTTTCCCAGCAGGTCGTTCTCAGCGAATGGGCCACCGTCTTAGGACCCTCTTGGAGTACTAAACGAGCGCCGGGCAACGAATGCCAAGGTGACCACGGTGTTGCTCTGCCAAGTTCCCTACCGCTGCCCGTCGCCATTGGGCTCGAACCAGTGGCGCATCTATGACCCTGCCTGGAAGCCGGGAACGACAGCTTCAGTTTCAAGGCACGTTCTGAAGGGTCCTGTTACAGCAAAAGGGGCTCGTTTCACGCGTGCTGGTGCGCTCGGGTTTGCACACCAGCACGGGTAGGTTTGCCTAGCGACTTAGAACTTTGTCTGAACCGTAACCCCATCCGCGCCAAGGATCTGCACGGCACCTTTCACATCCGGTGGGACTGCAACACCGGTATCGGCCGATAGAGTTCCAGCTGTGGCCGGAACCAGCGCCACGCGCACGGGCTTGCCGTCGATCAGCAGGATGGCCGTTCCAGTCATAGCAGCAGTGTCCACTGCGCTGTCATCATCCAGTGTGATGTGGAGAGTGACTAGAGTCCCGCTTGGTACCAGTTCAACGCGGTATGGCCCCGCATCCATCCGCGCGCCGCCGTTCGGGCCGGTGTCGGGTTCGTGGGCTGCGGCGGGGGTCGCAAGCATCAAGGTCAGCAGCATCAATCGAAGCATGAGGTTTCCTTTCAGGGATCAGAAGGTCTGGATCGCGGCACCCTGCGGTGCGCGGGCGTGGGGTTGGTCTGTGCGCGCGGCATCGACCAGTCGTTCTAGGGATTTGCGGCCATAACGCAGGAACAGGACGGGCGTCAGAAACGTATCGAGCAAGGTGGACGAGATCAGCCCGCCAAAGATCGTCACGGCGACCGGGTTCAGGATTTCCTTGCCCGGAGCACCTGCGTCGATCATCAGCGGCACCAGCGCCACCCCCGCCGACAGCGCCGTCATCAAGACCGGGGTCAGGCGTTCCAGTGACCCGCGGATGATCAGATCCGGACCAAATGCCATGCCTTCGTGCAAGGCAAGGTTGATGTAATGGCTGATCTTCAGAATACCATTGCGGGCCGCAATCCCCGTCAGCGTGATGAAGCCGATCATGGAGGCCACTGACAACGGCTGCCCGGCAATCCACAAGGCAGCGACAGACCCGATCAACGCCAAGGGCACCGACCCCATGATGATCAGGGCGCAGACGGTGGATTTGTAGCGGCTGAACAGGATCGCAAAGACCATGCCCAGCGACACCAAGGACAACAGCGCGATGGTGCGGCTGGCCTCTTCCTGCGCCTGAAAGGTGCCTTCCAACGTGGCGGTATAGCCTTCGGGCAGGTCCGCCGCCGCGATCACGGCACGAATTTCGGCCACCACTGCCGCCATATCAACCTTGCCATCGGTGTTGCCTAACACCACCAGCCGCCTGCTGCCGCCTTCGCGCAGGATCTGGTTTGGCCCGTCGGTTTCACGCACCTCGGCCAGTTCGCGCACCGGCACCCAGCCAGCGGGCGTTTCGATCAGCAGATCGCCCAGTGCCTGCGTGGTGCGGTTTTCATCCGCCAGCCGCATCACCACATCATAGCTGCGCGCGCCGTCCACCAGTTTTGACACCACCCGCCCGTTCGACAGCCGTTCCAGCGCCTCAGTAATCGCGGCGGGCTGAATGCCGTAAAGGGCGGCGCGGTCATAATCGATGCGGATTTCAAGCTGCGGGATGCGGACCTGCTTTTCCACCTGCAAATCCACCAGACCGGGGATGGACGCAATCTGGCCGCGCAACCCTTCAGACACCGACCGCAAGGTATCTAGGTCGGACCCGTAAACCTTGAGCGCAAGTTGCGCGCGCACCCCTGACAGCATGTGATCCAGCCGGTGTGAGATCGGCTGGCCCACATTCACCGCCACCGGAAGGATCGACAGGCGCGCGCGAATGTCGGCCACAATCTCGGTCTTGGGGCGCTCGGACGGGTTCAGATCGACCTCGATTTCCGACGAATGCACCCCTTCCGCATGTTCATCAAGTTCCGCCCGGCCTGTGCGGCGGCCAACGGCGCGCACCTCTGGAACCTCCAATATCAGCTTTTCGGCGATCAGCCCGACACGGTGGGATTCCGTCAGCGAAATTCCCGGGTTGAACAGCATCGAAATGGTAAAGGTTCCCTCGTTGAATGGTGGCAAGAAGGCGCGCGGCAGCATGGTGGCGGAAGCTGCTGCGATCACGACGCCAACCGCCGCCACTGCCATCAGCGTTTTCTGCCAGCGGAATACCACCGCCAACGCGGCCCGGTTGCCGCGTTTCAGATTGCGCACCAGCCAGCCTTCATGTTCGTCCAGCCGCTTCATGCCGGGCAGCAGGTAATAGGCCATCACCGGCGTCAGGGTGATCGACACGACCAGACTGACAAGGATGGAAATGATGTAGGCTTGCCCCAAGGGTGCGAACAACCGCCCCTCGATGCCCGACAGCGCGAACAAGGGAACGAACACCAGCACGATGATCATGGTGGCGTAAACGATGCCCGACCGGACCTCTTGGCTGGCCGACACCACAACGTCAAAGGTCGACCTCGGATTGCCAGCCTCGCGGTTTTCGCGCAACCGGCGAAAGATGTTCTCGACGTCCACCACCGCATCATCGACCAGTTCGCCGATGGCAATGGCAAGGCCGCCCAGCGTCATGGTGTTGATCGACAGGCCCAGCATCTTGAACACGATTGCCGTGACAAGAATGGAAACCGGGATTGCCGTCAGTGATATCAGCGTGGTTCGCACATTGAGCAGAAACGCAAACAGCACGATGGCCACCACGACCACCGCCTCCATCAGCACGGTCTGCACGTTCTTGACCGAGGTTTCGATGAAATCGGCTTGCCGGAACAACACCTCGTCGGCGCGCATCCCGTCTGGAAGGGCAGCGGTGATTTCGGCCAGTGCTGCCTCGACATCGCGCGTCAGCTGGACGGTATCGACGTCGGGCTGCTTTTCGACCGAAATGATAACGGCGGATTGCCCCATATACCCGGCCTCGCCGCGTTTGAGGCGCGCGCCAAAACCCACATCTGCCACCTGATGCAAAAGGATCGACCGGCGACCATCGCTTTGCACGACAACCTTGCGCAGATTTTCAAGGCTCAACGTGCTGCCGATGTTTCGGATCAGAAATTCGCGCGCATACTGGTCGGTGAAACCGCCCCCCGTGTTTGCACCAAAGGCGGTGATGGCGGCCTCCACTTCGGCCAGCGTCACCCCAAGTGCGCGCAAGGCCGCCGTGTTTGGGGCCACGCGGAACTGCCGCACCTCGCCCCCGATCGGGATCACCTGTGCGACGCCCGAAATAGTCAGAAGGCGCGGACGGACGATGAAATCGGCGGCTTCGCGCAATTCCATCGGTGAAACACCCTCGGGTGCCGTCATTGCCACTAGCATCACCTGCCCCATGATCGAACTGATCGGCCCCATTTGCGGCACCACCCCTTCGGGCAGTTGGGCCGCCACCAGCGTCAGCTTTTCGGCGATCTGCTGACGGTTGCGGTAGATGTCAGTGCCCCAGTCGAACTCGACA
>JANNNF010000069.1:0-5844 GCA_031398405.1 Rhodobacterales bacterium
TAACGAGAGTCTGGCTTTTTGATATTCGTCGGTTTCGTTTTGGGCAAGCGCGCCGGGTGCGTTGCAGTCAGATACCCGTTGGCCTACATCGGCTGCGGCTTTGGCGCGGTTGGCATCGTGCGTGGCTACTATCCAACTGGATTTGCTGCGGTTTTCGCGTTTTTGTTGACCTATTGTTGACCTGGAAAATCCAACGCAAAAAGCCGCCCGTTGCGCGGCCTGTAACGTCTTGTTATCATTGAGAACTTTTGTTGCGGGGGCAGGATTTGAACCTGCGGCCTTCAGGTTATGAGCCGCTTTTGCCAAGGGAACGGCCATCATTTCTTATCAACAGCTTATGCGATAACCCCTTAAACTACCGACGTCTTCTAACCGCACGCGCCGCAACCAACCGCAGCAGACGGGTTCAAACGGGGTACAAAGTAGTTAAACAGGTTGACCTATTGTTGGCCCGCTTCAAATCCTTTTCCAGCCCGCGTCACTTTTGTGCAGCGAAACGTGTGGCACCGGAGTCAGTTTGCGTGCGAGCCGCACCCGGCCCAAAGCTGTCGGTCATGGCTCCCCGGCTAGTATCTGTGCAGCTTGGGTCTTCGTGTTTGTCACGCTGCGTCCAATAAGCAGAGCAAGGCGGCCGCCATGCGGTCGCCGTATCGCCTGTGATCAGAGCTGTGTCGAGGCCATGGATGTCCGCGAGGCTTTGCTTCGCCGTCCAATAGGTGCTTTCTTGATGCAGATTGACCACGCGGCGAACCTTGCGGATCCTGCGCGGCATCGTTTTCGCAAGCCCTGCGCACCCATCGGATAATGGACACAAGGGTCATTACAGGCAGGATTGACTTAACCTACCTTGCGCGCGAACCGACTGGCCAGCCTTGCGCGCGCACCGACTGGCTAGGTGTTGTCTTTGTGTCCATATGCGAAAAATGAGCAAGCTGACTGCCCTTTGGCAGGGCGATCTGACCCTTCGAGAAGCATTCTGGGATTGGGTTGTTCTCGGCGGTTTGTGGGTCAACGTTACAACCACCATCCTGCTCCTTGTTGTCCTGACTTACGATCAACCATAGGCCGCGTTGATTGTGGGCAAGGGGCTTTTTCCCCCCTACAATCTCGTGGTGACAGTTGGTGTCTGGCGATCCGAAAATCGCCATGACGGGCCAGTCCTTCAGGCTGACGGGGCGTGGATCGCGACAGTGATCCTGATGACCGTGCTGAGTCTGACCTGAAGGCAGTTTACGGTGGGAGAAAGGCAATTGCATCGGGGGTCTGCATGGACCGGGTTTTCCGATCTAGGATGCCAGATCCTATGTGTTGCACAACGGCACGCCACATGGCGTCTGACATGGACACGAACGATCGACAGGCGATCACGGCGCTCTTTGACAAGATTGCCGATGTCGAGCGTCGACTGCCCGCACGTGATGCCGAGGCCGAAGCCTACATCAGTGCGGCCATCGCCCCGGCAGCCGTGTGCGCCCTATTACATGGCGCAAACGGTCGTGTTCCAGGAACATGCGTTAAACGCGGCGCAGTCGCGCATCGAAGAACTGGAAGCAGCCCTTGCCGAGGCTCGCGATGCGCCGCAGGGCAGCGGATTCCTGTCGGGCCTCATCGTCTCTGGACCTGCACCGAGGCAGACCTCACCCACCATGCAACTGATGCCTCAAGGTGCCTCCGGCGGGTTTCTTGCCGGCGCGGGGCAGACGGCCATGGGTGTCGCGGGCGGAGTGCTGTTGGCCAACGCAATCGGTGGCGTGTTTGCAGGCCCGGTTCAGGCAACTGAGGAGCAGCCGGAAGAAGAGCTCGACATTGGCGACTAGATCGAAATTCGATCTGCGCAAAGGCACAGAGGTCGAGCAGCCTTGTCGCAGCACCCTGAGTTTGAGCCTCCGGGCGTGGATGCAACCGGCCCCGCGCCGGGATAGTGCTCGGTCGCGGGCGGTTTCACATCCCGCGACCAGCCACATGCATCAAGCGGATTGGGGCTTAGCCGCGGCCTTCTGCGCGGCGATTCCCGCAGGGAGCACGCGCTTCAGGATATCGGCGAGTGTGATGATCCCGCATACCGTGTCATTCTGCATCACTATGGCGATCTGAACGCTCGATGCGCGCATGCGAGCCAGCGCTTCATAGACTGGTGTCTGTGCATCAAGGACAAAGGCCGTGCGCGCGATTTTGGCCGCAGGCTGTGCGTCCTTGAGAAGCAGCGTGTCGCGCACATGAATGACTGACGGCGGTCCGTGGTCCGTGGCGGACATCAGGATGCGCATGTGACCAGACTGCAGGCCCGCAGCGCGAACATCAGCGGCCGTGGCCTGTGGCTGGACCTGCGTCGGCGCGACATCTGTCGCAACCAACGCAATCACGGGCATGGTGCCAAGATCTATGAAGCCCGAAAGTTGTTGCTGCATTTCCGGTTCAAGGGTTCCGACCTTGGCTGAATGCTCCACAAGCTGGCGGATGGTCGCGATGTCCTGCCCCCCTACGGCAGCACTCTCGACCGGTTCGACCCCAGACGCCCTGACCAGACTGTTCGCAACGCTGTTCATCCAGCGAAGCAGGGGTTGCAAGGGCCAGGCAAGGGCGCGCCCGATGACGCCGATCGCGAGAGCCGATTTTTCCGGATGAGCAATAGCCCAGGACTTCGGGGCCATTTCGCCAATCACCAGATGCAGAAAGGTGACCACAAACAGCGACAGGGCGAACGACGTGCTCCCAGCGATCCAGATTGGCATCCCCCATTCGATCAACGCAGGTCCGAGAGCGTAATCCACAGCGGGTTTTGTGATTGCGCCCAGCGCGAAGGTGCAGGCAGTGATGCCCAGTTGCGCCAGCGCCAGCATCAACGTGAGGTCATTCATGCCGCGCAGGGCCGCGCGGGCCGAAACGCTGGTCGGTGCCAATTCTTCCAGTCGGTGCCGCCGCGCACCAAGAAGCGCGAATTCGATGATGACGAACAGCGCACTCAAAGCGATCAGCGTGATGGTGATCAGCGTAACGGTCAGGGCGCTCATTGGTCATCCTCGGTCATTGCGATTTCGACCAGCCGCACGCGCACATGGGTGGGAACGTGCCGTTCCACGCGCAGCACGTCCACCTCGAGCCTGCGCCGCATCGGCAGATTGGACACCAGTTCGGCGGGATCAATCGGCAGGTCGACAATCACCGTGTCGCCCTCGGACGGGAGAGCGCCGAGTTCTGCGATCAGAAGGCCGGCGACAGTCTCCACATCGTTGTCGGGCAAGTCGTAGCCGATGGCGCGCTTGACCTCGTCGAGGTGCACGTCGCCGTCCATGATCCAGATGTTGTCGCCATCAGGCAGCAGCCCGTTGCCGGTTTCGGCGTCATGTTCGTCGGTGATCTCTCCGACGATTTCCATCGCTAGATCTTCGATCGTCAGCACCCCGGCAAAGCCGCCGTATTCGTCGATGACGCAGGCCAGCTGATTGTCGGACTTGATCAGTTGTGCCAGGGCGTCGGGCAGCAGCATTAGGGTCGGCATGACCGTCGCAGGTCGCATCACCGAAGCCACTGGTTCATCGGCACGGCCTGACACCAGTCTTTCGAGGACGTCGGAAAGATGCACGACCCCCACGGGAGCATCGTCGTCGTCGATCACCGGATAGCGGGTGTGCGCCCGCGCCATCAGGCCGCGCAGCTCCTCCAGCGTTGTTTCCGGACTTACCCAGTCAACTTGGGACCGCGGAACCATGGCATGCTCGACGTCCTGTTTCGGAAAGTCGAGGATCCGGTCCATCATCAACGACAGCTCTACCGGCAGGTCGCCGCTGTCGCGGCTATCCGCAATGATCCGCGGCAGGTCTGCGGCCGAGGCGCTGATGTCGAGGTCGTGCACAGGTTCGATCCGCAAAGCGCGCAGTAGCAGATTGGCGGAAATGTCGAAAAAGGCGATCAGCCAGCCGAACACTTTCAGGTAGATGACCGTGGAACGCGACAGACTGCGCGCCAGCGGCTCTGGGTCGGCGATGGCAAGGTTCTTAGGATAGAGTTCACCGAAGATCATAGCAATCAATGTGGCTGCAACCAAAGCGAACAAAGTGCCGACGGTCACGCCGACCTCCGCCGGAACGCCCGCCCCGCCCAGCAAAACACCCAGCGGCTGACCCACCATCGGCTCTGCAAGAAAGCCCACCAGCAGGCCGGTTACCGTAATGCCGAGTTGCGCGCCCGACAGCATGAAACTTGTTCGCTTGGTCACCGAAAGGGCGCGCGCGGCCGAGACATCCCCTTCAGCGGCGCGTGCCGCCAACCGGGTGCGGTCAACAGACATGTAGGCGAATTCTTGCGCGACGAAGTACGCGGTACCAGCAATGTTCACCAGAATGACCGCGATGCCGAGCAGCAGCAGAAGGGTCGCTTCAATCATCGCAGCACGTGGGGCAGTGGACGAAAAGCTTGAAGAACTATTCTTGGGTTTTGATCCACTGGGGAAGGGCACCTGTTTTGTTGCGAATTCTTTCAGATGTGGTGTTCAAGCATTTCTGTCAATCCCCTGCGGACTTATCGGATCGGCTTTAAGTTTTCAGCGAAGGATCTCGCCTTCCCTTGCGTAAATGGCTGTTCCTCAAAGTTGCTGCGACTGATAATCCGCACCGCCGCAAGTCCCCTTCCCGCCCTGTGCAATTCAACTCAGATGGCCTGATTTGCCGATAGGATGCTATCTTTCGTGGGGGGCGACGTGGATGAGAGGGGAAACATATCCATCTCGAATCTTCCTGTCATACGCAGCGTTCGTCCACCTTGGAACAAGGGACGGATCATCGGTTAGAAGCGCCCGCTTCTGCCGAAACACGTCTGGTCGATCCACGTCCGGCTTGAGATGGCGGACAACAGGCGTGACCTCGCGCTGCTCAACATGGCCATCGACTGCAAATTGCGGGGTTGCGACCTTGTCCACCTCAGGGTGAACGACGTTTACGACGCAGAGCGGGTCAAGGATCGGGCCTCGGTGACCCTAGGCAAGACTGGCAAAACTGTCAGGTTTGAGATCACAATGACCACACGGCTGTCTGTGGAGCGGTGGATCCGCGAACCCGAGATGATCGGATGTGAATTCCTGTGGCCAAGCCGGGTGCACGCCAGCCCCCACCTGTCGCCGCGCCAGTACGCAAGGATCATAGGTGACTGGGTTGCGTCTATCGGGGCTTGAGCCGAGTGCTTATGGCACGCATTCCATGCGTCGCATCAAGGTCGCGCAGATTTACAAGAAGACAGGCAATCTCAGAGCGATGCAGTTGTTGCTGGGCCACTCGAAGATGGACTGTACGGTACGATCTCTCGGTGTTGAACTGGATGACGCGCTGTCGTTGTCCGAGGGCATAGATCTGTAAGGCTGCGCGGTCGGTGGGCCATTACCGACTGCGCATGTAGCCGTGAGCGACGTCGCGCTTGACAGAGTTTCTATGTAGCTTACAGCTACATAATGAAGCAGATCAGCTATACGAGGGGGGCAATCCGTGCATTGCGCCGGATGCCTACAAACACGGGGACGCTGATCCGATCAAAGGTCGAGACCTATGCCCACGACCCAGCCTCCCAGGCCAATAACGTGAAAACGCTGAAGGGGCGAGATGGTGTGAGGTTGCGGGTCGGTGACTGGAAAGTGATCTTGGATGATCAGGGAAATGTCCTGGCCGTTCTGGATATCGGACCTCATGGCGGCATTTATGAATGAGAGGACGAGACATGAACGAGATGGTGACGATCCCGCGCGATGAATACGACCGAATAAGGGCTGCTGCGGAAGATCTCGCAGACCTGCAGGCCTTCGATCGTGCTGTGGCAGGTCTGAAGTCGGGCGAGAATGAACTGATCCCGGCTGACTAT
>JANNNF010000092.1:0-12332 GCA_031398405.1 Rhodobacterales bacterium
GGCCCAGCAGATGCGCAGCCCCCGCCCGCATCGCGCCCAGATCAAGCGGGCGCAGCACCTGCCATACCAGCCCGCGGTCGTGGGTCACCGGTGCGCGCCGCGCCACCAGCCGGAACAGATAGCGCCGCTCAACCGCTGAAAACCGCGCGTGGAAATCACCATCCACCCTTACCGCCGCTGTGATGGCCACAGGGGCGGGGCGCAGATGCCAGTTCAGAGCCTCGGACAGACGGAAGCCCTCCCACTCGCGCGGAAGGTCGCAATGGGCCACTTGCCCCGTTGCATGAACCCCCGCATCTGTACGTCCTGCGGCGGCAATGGTGTGCGGCCCCGGTTCAAGGCGGGCCAAGGCGGCCTCAACCGCCCCCTGAACCGACACCTGCCCCTGCGCCTGCCGCTGCCATCCCGCATACGGGCCGCCGTCATAATCGATCTTCAGGGCATAGCGGTGGGTCATAGGGGGCTGTTAGCGCGCCGGAACCCGGCCTGCAAGCGCGGCGTTACCCCTATCAATGCGGTCTGGGCTTGCCTATGTTGCACGGGGTTGATCAAGGGTGCGCATGTGCCGCTTTACAGCATAACAGACGGCATATCGCGTGGGATAGAAGGCGCAGTTGCGTCAGTGTCTGGTGCATTCATGGAACCCGTCGTGCGTTTGGGGGTGACTGGGTTGTCCCGCGCGGGCAAGACCGTGTTCATTACCTCTCTGGTTGCAAACCTGCTGGACCGGGGCCGCATGCCGCAACTGACAGCACAGGCCCAGGGTCGGATCGAAACTGTGCATCTGCAACCGCAACCTGACGACACCTTGCCGCGTTTCGATTATGAAGGGCATCTGGCCGCGATGACCGGGCCAGACCCGCGCTGGCCTGACTCGACCCGTGCGATCAGTGAACTGCGGCTGTCGTTTCGGGTGCGGCCCAACGGTTTTCTCGCCGGGCTGACAGGGCCGCGCATGTTGCATCTGGATATTGTGGACTACCCGGGTGAGTGGCTTTTGGACCTTTCGTTGTTGGAAAAGTCCTATACCCAATGGTCAGAAGAAACGCTGGACCGGATCGCCAAGCGCCCTGAGGCTGCCGCGTTCATGGCAACGGCACGGGCCGAGGATGCGTCTTTGCGTCTGGAAGAACCGCGTGCCGCAGACCTTGCCGCGCGGTTCACGGCGTATCTGACGGCAGCGCGGGCAGCGGGATGGTCAGATTGCACGCCGGGACGGTTCTTGTTGCCGGGCGATCTGGCGGGCAGTCCGGTGCTGACCTTTGCGCCCTTGCCGAAACCTGCTCAGTCCCCGCGTGGCAGTCTGTGGCGGGAAATGGACCGCCGGTATGAGGCTTATAAATCGCGCGTCGTGACGCCCTTTTTCCGCGACCATTTTGCACGGATCGACCGGCAAGTCGTGCTGATGGATGTGTTGGGTGCCATCCATCAAGGGCCAGCCGCATTGGAGGATCTGCGTCGCACCATGGCCGAGGTTCTGTCGGCGTTTCGCCCCGGCCGCAATGGCTGGCTGACCGCCTTGCTGGGGGGGCGTCGCGTGGAGCGTATCTTGTTTGCCGCGACCAAAGCCGACCATCTGCACCACACACAGCACATGGCCTTGACCGCAATCACCACCGCGATGCTGCGCGAGGCGAAGGGGCGCGCCGATTTTGCCGGGGCCGCGACGGCGGCGCTGTCAATTGCATCCTTGCGCGCCACGGTCGAGGAAATGGTGGACCGCGGCGGTGAGGCCTTGCCAGCGGTGCGGGGGCGGTTGCTGGCGACGGGCAAACAGGCGGCGATGTATCCGGGCCGGCTGCCGGCTGATCCGGCGCATCTGCTGCACGCGGCGCGGGGCGGCGCCGACCGTTGGCTGGAGGCGGAGTTTGGGCTTATGGGCTTTGCGCCCGCCAAACTGACCCTGCAACCGGGCGTCGGGCCGCCACATATCCGGTTGGACCGCGCAGCAGAGTTCTTGATCGGAGACCGGTTATGAGTGATCCGCACAAGCCCTTCGTGCTGGACTATGACGACACCGAGGCAGACCCCGGTGCCGCCCCCCCGGTGCCCGACGCCCTGCCCGAAGGGGCGGCAATGCTGGCGGCAGCGCGGTTGGTGCAGGCGCGGCCCGGGTCCGGCTTGTGGCGGTTTGCCCGGTGGGCAGTTGGGGCGTTTCTGGCGTTTGCGATGTCGGTGGCCGCGCATGATTTCGTGCTCAACCTGATGGCGCGCAATGTTGTTCTGGGCTGGATCGGACTGGCCTTGCTGGTGCTGGCAGTGATGGCGCTGGCCATTCTGGCATTTCGGGAATGGGCGGCCTTTGCACGGCTGGCGCGGCTTGATGGGCTGCGGCTGGCGGCGACTCAAGCGCATGCAGCGGCTGATCTGCCGGGCGCAAAGGCGGCGATTTCGTCGCTGGTACGACTTTATGCGTCGCGCGAGGCCAACGCCTGGGGCAGGGCCCGACTGGCCGAGCGGCAGGCCGAGATGTTTGATGCGGATGCCCTGCTTGCGCTGGCCGAGGTGGAGTTGCTGACCCCGCTGGATGCTGCCGCCCGGGCCGAGATTGAGGCTGCCGCCCGGCAGGTGGCGATGGTCACGGCGCTGGTGCCGATGGCATTGGCAGATGTGGCGACAGCACTGTATTCCAACCTGCGGATGATCCGCCGGATTGCCGAGATTTACGGCGGCAGGTCGGGCAGTTTTGGCAGCCTTGGTCTGCTGCGCCGGGTGTTTACCAGTCTGATCGCTACCGGGGCTATTGCGTTGACCGATGACATGATCGGGTCAGTGGCGGGCGGCGGCGTGTTGTCTAAACTGTCGCGTCGGTTTGGCGAAGGGGTTGTGAATGGCGCGCTGACGGCCCGGGTTGGGGTGGCGGCGATGGAGTTGTGCCGGCCTTTGCCCTTTGTCGCTTTGGAGCGGCCCGGGGTGACGGCGCTGGTCAGCCGGGCGCTGACGGGATTGTTCGGGCGATAAGGTGAGTCTTAGCGAAATAGCAAATCTGAGGGGTCAACTGAAACGGTCACGCAGTTTTTGCAGGGCGCTGCGGGTGTCTTCTGGGGGTGGTGCCGGGGGCGCATCTTTGGGCATTGCTACCGGCGCAGGCGGGCGTTGATCGCCGGTGGACGGGCGGGGCGGATTGGTGCGCAGGGCGACAGCGTTCAGGAATTTGGCGGTGTCACCTGCGGCCAGCGACACAGCGCCCTCGGAAACGCCGCATAACACGTCATCGAGCCAGTCGTGATCAGCCTTCGCAAAGTCGTGCAGCACATAAGCTGCGACCGCGTCCTTGTGCCCCGGGTGGCCAATGCCCATGCGCACTCGCCCGTAAGCTTCCCCCAGGTGACCATGGATCGATCGCAACCCGTTGTGACCTGCATGCCCGCCCGCCATTTTGGTACGGATCTTGCCGGGGGCAAGGTCCAACTCATCGTGGAATACCGTCACTTCATTAAGCGCGAGTTTGTGAAAGGTAACGGCAGTCTGCACCGATTGGCCCGACAGGTTCATGAAGGTCTCAGGCTTCAGCAGCACCACCTTCTCAGGTCCCAACCGTCCCTCGCTTACCAGCCCATGATACGCTTTGCGCCACGGGCCAAAGCCGTGGTCGCTGGCCACCCGGTCCAGCGCCATAAAGCCGATGTTGTGGCGGTTGCCCGCATATTTTGCACCCGGATTGCCCAAGCCCACCCACAGCCGCATGTTCGTACCCTTTGTTCCGCGCCCCGATATGGCCTGCGCGACGTCTGAAATGCAACGGGCGCGGCAAGGTTTCCCCGCCGCGCCCGTGCATACCCGTCGTCTGGGTTTAGGCTTCGTCTTCTTCCGCCGCAGCCAGGCCCGCAGGGGCGGCTACGTTGGCGATCACGAAGTTACGGTCGATGGTCGGCTTGGCACCCTCCGGCAGAACCACGTCGCTGATGTGGATCACGTCGCCGATTTGCTTGCCGGTCATATCAACCGTAATGTGGTCGGGGATGTCGCTGGCCAACACTTCCAGTTCCACTTCGGCGCGCACAACGGTCAGTGTACCGCCGCGCTTCAGGCCCGGCGAAGCGTCCTGATTGTCAAAGTTGACGTGGATGAACAGGTTGATGCGGCTGTCGTCGGACAGGCGCATGAAGTCGATATGCGTCGGCAGATCCTTGACCACATCGCGCTGCACGCCGCGGCAGATGACGTGGACGTCATCAGAACCTTCGACTTTCAGGTTGATCAGTGTGGACAGGAAGCGGCCTGCGCGCAGACGCTTCAGCAGATAGTTGTACTTCAGGTTGATGGGGGCAGGCTCTTTGCCGCCGCCATAAACAATGCCCGGTACGTAGCCATCACGTCTGGCTTGACGAGCGGCCCCCTTGCCTGTCCCCGTCCGTACCTGAGCCTCAAGATCCGGGATCTCGCGTGCCATAGGTTCTCTCCATATATACATCCGCCATCCTCCAAGGGTGCATGGCGCGACTGCGGGCCTATAGCGGGGAATCGGGGCGGGGGGAAGGGGGGATTTGGAAAGGCTGGTCCAACTCCATCCACAATTTTCCCTCGCGGTATCCGCCACGGATCAGATGCCCGGGGGTGCGGACTTCGGGGTGGGTTTCAGCCCAATCGCGGTAGCGGTCGTTGGTGACGATGCGCGCGCCCAGATCACGTGCCGACGCCAGTACTGCCGGATCGGCCGGGGTGCCTTTCGGCACCACCATCACCCGGTCCTCAGACAGGCCCAGAAGTTTGCCCAAGGCCCGGTCGTGCAGATAACTGCCGGTGATCTTGTAGCCCGCATTGGCGTCAAACACGACGCCGGGATTATAGCCGCGGACTTGCAGAAAGCTGAGAACCTCATTCAAGGTGGCAAGCTGTGGGGTCTCGTCTTTCCAGTGCATGACATTCGATCCGTCAACCACAATGTCGTGCCGCGGGGCAGCGGCGTCTTCGGGAGCCAAGGATTTTTGCGCGACAGCACGCAGGAACAGATAAAGGCTCGCAAAGGCCGCAGGACCGGCCGCCAGTATAAAATCTGATAATTCTGGCACAGAAACCGTTGCAAACAGCGCAACCAAAGAGCCGATAAACAGGACAAATGGAACAACCATAGGCAGAGATTAATCTGCCAGCCAAAGCCTGCCAAGACCCCTCCGGGCGAAAATCCTGTAGACAGGTCGCGGGCGGGTGCAGGCGCGTCGCGGGGGTGACAGAGGCTTTGATGCAGGCAGGTTACGCAATGTGCAAAAAGATAAAGGCCTGACACCTATGCGCATCTTTCCCCTGCTGGCCACGGCGCGCGCGCCGTTGGCTGCTTTTGCCGCAATGGGGGTATTGTGGGGCACGTTTGCAGCGGTGTTGCCTGATATCAAGACGATGCTGGGAGTGGATGAAACCCGGCTGGGAACGCTGCTGTTGTTCACGCCAATTGCCGCCGTGGTGGCAATGTTGCTGGCCCCCCGCATCGGATCGGGTCTGGGGCGCATCGCCTTGCCGGTCTCGGTGCTGCTGATGGGTCTGGCCTTTGCGTTACCGGGGCAAACGGCGTCGTTACTGTTGTTTCCCCTTGCCATGATGGCGTGCGGCGCGGCGACGGGCCTGACCGATGTATTGATGAACGCCCGCGTGGCGGCGCTGGAGAATGACCGCCGCATCCATCTGATGAACTTGTGCCATGCCGCCTATTCCTTTGGCTATGCGGGCGGGGCAATTGCCACCGGGGCGATGCGCTGGTCGGCGTGGTCACCGGGTCTGGTGATGGGCACGATGGCTTTGGTTGCGGTCCTGCTGGCCAGTCTGGCGTATGAGGCTGACGGCACCATCCGGGGTCTGCGCAAACCCAGGGATGGCACAGCGGGGCATCTGGGGCTGATCCCGGTGATTGGCGGTGGTATCGTCCTGATCGCGTTCCTGACCGAAAACGCGGCGGAAAACTGGTCGGCGCTGCATATTGAACAAACTCTTGGCGGCAGCCCGCAGCAAGGCGCATTTGGACCGGCGGCGCTTGCGTTGACGATGGGGTTTGCGCGGTTGGTGGGGCAGGGTCTGGCGGCCCGGGTCAATGCGTTTCGGCTGCTGGCGGGCGGGGCGGTGGTGTCGGCTGCGGGGGCGCTGATTGCCGCTTTGGCGGTGTCCCCCAACATGGCCTACGCTGGGTTTGTGGTGATGGGGGTGGGGTCATCGGTGATTGCACCGACGGCATTTTCGCTGGTCGGGCAGATGGCAGACCCTGCTGCCCGCGCCCGCGCCGTCGCGCGCGCAACCTTGCTGGGGTATTTTGGATACTTCTTTGGCCCGCCCATGTTGGGCCTTATCGCGGGCAACTTTGGCCTGCGCTTTGCCTTTGTGTTCGCCGCAGCGATGCTGATGGCGGTCTTGGTGTTGGCCCCGCTGATGGCACGGGCGGGGCAGGCCAGCGGCACCTCTTGGGTGACAAGACGGTGACATTTCAGTTTGGTGTGATAAGTAACAGTTTGATTTTTCTGCAGCCCGCAATGATGTGGTTCTGGGCGGGCTTGATGACGGCGCTGTGACCTCAACCCAAAGATTTACAGGCACGCTGACACAATATGCCCACAGTGTGGGTTTGCGGTGGCAGAGCGGGGGCAGATCCCTTGGCTGGGGGAGGCATGGCGCTGACCACGTGTCTGGCTTCGACGGGGCAGACATCGTCTCCGGCGGCTCGGCCGGTGACGGCGTTTAGGCTGGCTTGGGCAATGACTGTCGATGCCGGTAAAGGCGATGAGCAGCTTTACAGTGATGGCGGCTATGACCAACTGACCGGCGCAGCGGGCGATGTTTCTAGCCTGACGGCCAGCTACACCCAATCGCCGCTGAAATCCTTCGGGATCAGCAGGTTGTCACGGCGCAACGCCAGTACGTCCCGTTCACCACACAGCGCCAACGAGGTGTCGAGTTCCTTGTGGATCACCTCGAGCGCCCTGGTCACGCCGGCCTCTCCCATGGCCCCCAGACCGTAGATGTAGCTGCGCCCGATCATCGTGCCGCGCGCGCCCATGGCCAGCGCCTTCAGCACGTCTTGACCGGACCGGATGCCACTGTCTAGCCAGACTTCAACGCTGTCACCCACTGCATCCACAATTCCCGGCAACATGCGGATCGACGACAGCGCCCCGTCCAACTGGCGGCCGCCATGGTTTGACACGATGATCGCATCGGCCCCGAAATCAGCGGCCTTGCGCGCATCATCAGCATCAAGAATGCCCTTGAGGATAAACTTGCCGCCCCACTTGTCGCGGATACGGGCGATCTTGTGCCAGTCAAGCTGCGGGTCAAACTGCTCTGACGTCCAGCTCATCAGGCTGGCAGTGTCGCCCACGTTCTTGGCGTGGCCAACGATATTGCCAAAGGACCGCCGCTTGGTGCGCAGCATTTCCAGACCCCACCCCCATTTGGTCGCGAGGTCCAGCATCACCGGCAGCGTCAGGTTCGGCGGGGCGGAAAGGCCGTTTTTCAGATCCTTGTGGCGCTGGCCCAGAATTTGCAGATCCAGCGTCAGCACCAGTGCCGAACACTTGGCCTTGCGCGCGCGTTCAATAATGGCATCGACGAACTCTTCGTCCTTCATCACATAAAGCTGAAACCAGAAAGGTGCCGGCGAATTGGCGGCAACATCTTCGATCGAACAGATGCTCATGGTGGACAGGGTGAAGGGCACGCCGAATTTTGCGGCGGCGCGGGCTGCCTTGATCTCTCCATCCGCGGACTGCATCCCCGTCAGGCCAACGGGTGCCAGCGCCACGGGCATTGCCACCGGAAAGCCCGCCATGGTGCTGGCGGTGCTGCGCCCCGACATATCAACGGCCACCTTTTGGCGCAGGCGCAGTTTGGCGAAGTCAGAGCTGTTCTCTCGGAAAGTCTGTTCAGTGTAGCTGCCCGATTCCGCGTAATCGTAGAACATCTTGGGGACCCGGCGTTTGTGCAAGCGCTTGAGATC
The DNA here is from genome assembly GCA_031398405.1 of Rhodobacterales bacterium. Taxonomy (GTDB): domain Bacteria; phylum Pseudomonadota; class Alphaproteobacteria; order Rhodobacterales; family Rhodobacteraceae; genus JANNNF01. The sequence continues at coordinate 7,919 of JANNNF010000092.1, forward strand.
GTCGATGCAGGTGATCACGGGCATGGTCGGGCCTTTCGAGATTGGTTAGACGGGCTTACCAATCACGGGCGTTTCATGCAATTGCAAAGCTGTGCAGCGTCACGCCGAATGTGCGCCGGCCGCCAGTGCTGCCACTTTGGCCAGCACTTCGGACACAGGTTTTCCTGCCCCGATATCTTTCACAATCGCCGACCCCACCACACAGCCATCGGCAATGCTGGCGATCCCGCGGGCTTGATCCGGGGTGTTGATGCCAAAGCCCACAATCACTGGCAGGTCCGTGCTGGCCTTGATGCGGGCCACTTCGGGGGCCACATCGGCGGGCTGGGCGGCGGCGGCCCCAGTGATCCCGGTGATTGAGACGTAATAGACAAACCCGCTGGTATTTTGCAGCACCTTCGGCAGCCGTTTGGCATCGGTCGTGGGGGTGGCAAGGCGGATGAAGTTCAACCCTGCGGCTTGGGCGGGCAGACACAGCTCGCTGTCCTCCTCGGGCGGCAGGTCCACGACGATCAGCCCGTCAATGCCGGCGGCAACTGCATCGGCAAGGAACGCGTCCACCCCGCGCGAATAGATCGGGTTGTAGTAGCCCATCATCACAATGGGGGTGGTGGTGTCGTTGGCCCGAAACGCCCGCGCCATGGCAAGGGTTTTTTCCAGTGTCTGCCCGCCTTCCAGCGCGCGCTGCCCGGCAAGCTGAATGGTTGGGCCATCGGCCATCGGGTCGGTGAACGGCATCCCCAATTCAATGATATCAACCCCAGCCGCCGGCAGGCCGCGCATCACGGCAAGCGAGGTTTCCAGATCAGGGTCGCCCGCCATGATGTAGGCCACGAAGGCCTTTTTACCGTCGGCCCGCAAGGTTGCAAATTTGGCGTCGATCCTGCTCATGTCCGTCCCCCGAAACTGTTCTTGGGGGTTTGCGCTATGAAGCGTGGAAAATCAATGCCCCTACGCCTCGGCAGCAGCCCCGATGATCCAATGGGTGCCAAAGCGGTCTTGCGCCATGCCAAAGCCGGACGACCAGAAGGTCGGGCCAAACGGCATGACCACAGTCCCACCTTCGCTCAGCGCCTCAAACACTTGTCGCGCGGCGTCAAGAGAGGGCGGGGCGACCATGATGCTCACGGCTTTTTGCGGCTCACCCTGTCCCTGTGGAAAATCTGACGCCATCAGAACGCCACCCATAGCATTGAACTGCGAGTGCATGATCCGGTTTGAGGGTGGCATCCCACTGTCTGGCGGGGCATCGGCATAGGTCATCAGTTGCAGGTCAGTACCGCCGAAAACCTGCATGTAAAACGCCATCGCCTGCGCGCAATGGCCGTCGAAATGGATGTAGGGCATGAACGACATGGGCTGGTCCTCCTGCACCCCATCGTACACCTGAGGGCAAGTTGTCGCAAAGGTCTGCTTGCGGTCAGGCGGCGCCTTGCCTAAAAGCCCCGCAAACACTGGGATAAAGGATGTGCAACCATGGGCTTTCGGATGGGTATCGTCGGGCTGCCGAATGTGGGCAAATCGACCCTTTTCAATGCGCTGACCCGCACGGCGGCGGCGCAGGCAGCGAACTTTCCTTTCTGCACGATCGAGCCCAACGTGGGCGAGGTTGCAGTGCCCGACGCCCGGCTGGACAGGCTGGCGGCGATTGCCGGGTCAAAGCAGATCATCCCGACCCGGATGACCTTTGTGGATATTGCAGGCCTTGTGCGGGGGGCCTCGAAAGGCGAGGGCCTCGGCAACCAGTTCCTTGCCAACATCCGCGAATGTGATGCCATCGCCCATGTGCTGCGCTGTTTTGAAGACGGTGATATCACCCATGTCGAGGGCCGCATTGATCCAGTGGCCGATGCCGAAACCATTGAGACAGAGCTGATGCTGGCTGATCTGGACAGCATCGAACGCCGCCTGACCGGCCTTGCGAAAAAGCTGCGCGGCGGCGATCAGGACACGCTGGATCAGGACCGCCTGCTCCGCGCGGCGTTGAAAGCGCTGGAGGCCGGGCAACCCGCACGCACGATCAAGGTGGCCGAGGATGATCAGAAACAGTGGCGGATGTTGCAACTGCTGACCTCAAAACCGGTGCTGTATGTGTGCAATGTCGAAGAGGCCCGCGCGGCCAACGGCAACTCTGAATCCGCCCGCGTGGCCGTGATGGCGGCGGGGCAGGGGGCGGCATCAGTGGTGATTTCCGCCCGGATCGAGGAAGAAATCTCACAACTGGCCGATGAAGAAGCCGCGATGTTTCTAGAGGAGATGGGCCTGCATGAAGCGGGTTTGGACCGTCTGATCAAGGCAGGCTACGCGCTGCTGGGGTTGGCGACCTATTTCACCGTCGGCCCGAAAGAAGCCCGCGCCTGGACGATCCCGGCGGGCACGCTGGCCCCGCAGGCGGCAGGGGTGATTCACGGCGATTTCGAGAAGGGGTTCATCCGGTCCGAAACCATCGCCTACGCCGATTATATTGCCGGCAATGGCGAGGCGGGGGCCAAGGAAGCCGGCAAGTTCCGGGTAGAAGGCAAGACCTATGAGGTCAAGGATGGCGATGTGCTGCACTTTTTGTTCAGCGGTTGACCGTCCCATGGCCGGGCACGGGTGAGCTCTATATATATCAAAGGGTTGCCTGGCGGCATTTATGGATCATTAAGGATGATAGTGGGCTAGTCGCCGTGTGCGCGGGCGAGATGCCTGAGGCTAGGGAAGGCGACGGGCTGAATTTTCTGATCCGTGCCGCGGCAGGGGCGTTTTGTCACCCTTGTCGTGATTGAAAATGGGATGGGCAAATTGCCCATCCTACGGGCTTTCCCTCTTGCCCCCTTGCCGCGACCCCGCTAAATAAAGCGTGTTGGAAGCGTGGCTGAGAGGCCGAAAGCACTCGGTTGCTAACTGAGCGTAGGGGGAACCCTACCGTGGGTTCGAATCCCACCGCTTCCGCCACCCACCTTTGAAATCGCTGAATAAATGCGTTTCTATTTTGCGTACCCATCAACGAGAGTGCTTTTGATTGCAACGCTTTTTGCTATGGGTGCTACTTCTTAATGCGCCGCGCAGTGGTCCGAGAATCCATATCTCACATGCTCAGAGCAGTTCTCCGAACGAAGCAGATACGGGACAGTTATCGCGGCAGTTGGCGGCAGCGCACCCTCGATCAAGGCGAAGCATTTTCGGCACCGGATCCGGCTGATGGGCTGACTGCGGGCCTTGGTTGCGTCCTACATCAACGGTTTACATGGGGTCGAATACAAGCAACGGGTCAACGAAGACGGGTCATACACCACGCAGTGGGACACGACCTACGCGAAGATTGTTGGCAGGCTATGCTTGATGACAGCGAGTGCAGGCAAGCCAGCTCGGTGCCGCGAAAATTTCGCCACTGCGGTAAAGGACACCATCGGCAGCCACGACAAAATTAAAGCATTACAGCACTGCGACAGATAGCAAGGCTTCGTTCTGAACCGTCCATGCTCTCATACCGTATCATTTTTCGGGTTTTTGGCCCACAGATTGCGGCATTTTGGGGGCGTTTGAGGCGCACATGCTGTCATTCTGCAGTACTTCTACGCAAGCATGCTGTCAGCTCGAAACCCGGTAGAATCCGGCCCGTCGCGTCAGAAAATCGAGCCTCGGCCACAACCCGGAACGACCCATACCGTAACCCGGCCCAAGCTGTCTCAACGGAAAAATATACATATAAAGCAATTATATATGTGGCCGCGCTGTCCTAATGCGGTTTGTCCCTGCATCGACTTCTCGGCAACTATGTTTTACCGTAACCCGGAACAAATTCGTGTCACGCTCAGAAAACGAGGACTTTGCAGGCTTCTATCACAAGGCAAAAAAGGGTCGAAATTGATGATAAATGACAGCATTTATTATGCCGAGTCGAAAAAGACTGATGAATGCGCGACTTTGGAGCTTCGCCTTTGGAGCTTTGCCTATGGCCCAGAACCGCCTCGGTGAGAGACCCGCACATGTTGCTGAGGTCGCAACAGGAAGAGTTCATCGGCTTCAAAAAAAAGCAACTCCGTTTTAAAGGCAGTTTCTGACGTTGCCTCAAGCCAGACAACTACGCCGCTAGGGCGCGGCATCGCGACCGCCGTCATCCAGCCACCTAAAGTCTTTGGCGTAACGCTGCAGTGTTTCAACGTTCAGATAGGGAAAAATCGCCAGGAACCTTTCCACGGAGAAATTCGGCTTTGCCTCAAACAGACGGTCACGCAAGGCTGATGCGGCACTATGGTCACCGAGCCTTTTTAAGCAAACCGCCTGATAAGCCAGATGATAAAATGCTGGAGCTGGGATCCTCTGAAATGCATCCAGTGCTTCGGCTAGACGGTCCAGCATGTGCAGACAGCGCCCGACGACGTTCCAATACCAGATAGGGTGGAACGGATTGAGGCGCATCGCCTCTCGG
>JANNNF010000132.1:0-13542 GCA_031398405.1 Rhodobacterales bacterium
CAAACGCAGCCGCAGGGCAGTGACTTCAGAGAGTTGAGCGTCGAGTACCACATCTTCGAAGGCCTTCGACGACAAGGAGTCAACAACTATAAACTAACCCCCGAATGCGACGAACTGACGGACTACCAAATGGAACTGGCCCCCGGGGTTGCCACGCTGTCAGACCCGCTGCTGGCGGCGCTGGCGACGTTCAAGGGCACTGCGATCCTTGGCCCGCGCACCAATGCCAAGACCGCCGATTTTGCCACGCCGGTGCCGCTGCCGCCCAATCTGCCGGGTCTGGACATGGTTGTCGCCCGGGTGGAAAGCCTGCCTCCCGATGTGCCGGTGCCTCTGGCCAACGGAGGGCAGTTCATCAACTGGCGGGAAAAGCTGGAAGGCAGTGCTGCGGTGACCGAGGCCACCACAGATGGCTGGCCCGCGATGGTCAGCGCGGGGCGGATGCACTATCTGGCGGGGTGGCCCGATGACGCCGCCCTGACCCGCATCCTGCTGGCCGCTGCCGCCGCGGAGGGTGTAGAGACAGACCCGCTGCCTGAAGGCCTGCGTCGCCGCGATACCCCGACACACAGGTTTCACTTCAACTATAACCCTGTTCCGGTAGACTGGGCAGGTGTCACAATTCCACCAGCCGGGGTATATTGGATGGCGATAAAAGGTCGATGAGACCTTGCGTCACAGAAATGTGACTTATTTTTTTAAACAACAAAATCAGATAGATATAGAGTTTATTTCAGTTCACCCAACGTTCTGGGGGGATCTTTTGATGTCTCCTCGGAACCCGAATATATCCAAAGCGTTGCGAACGTATGAACACTTTACAAGGATATATTCCATGAAAGCCACGATCGCAGCTATCGCGCTGATGTTGACAACCGGTGCCGCAACCGCAGACACTTACATTTACTCCGGTGTGCGCCCCGTTCTTGAGCTTGAGGCAAACCTGTGTCCGGTGGTCAAACAGTTGGCACTTGACTGGGCTCGTCAACACAAGACATCAGGCTCGTTTGCACTGCCGATCAAGCGCGGAAATCCGAATGCCCCCTGTGATGAAGCAATTCCTGCGCGTTCGGGCTTTACGTTCAGTTACGATAACCGGGTGAATTCCGACGCGACAGCCTTGCAAGAATGTACAGCACAGAATGCAGGCAATCCGGATGTCGGCCATTGCGTGATCGTGGCTCGCCTGCGTCCCGGCCCGGTCTGAGCTATCTGAATAGCCGGACCCTGCTGTCGGGACTGACAGTGTGGGAAAGGATGGCGCTGATCTGGTCCTGTGAGACGATGCCAGCGCAAAAGGGCGGACAGTTGGGGAATGCCCAAACTGTCCGCCCTATCTGTTTGTGCATCATCAAACCAAGACAAACTCTGCCCGTGCGGGATCATATTGTTCCAGTCCCCCTTCGCCGGTATCGGACCACAGCCCATGCAGGGTAAGCCGGTCATCTGACACTGCCTCTGCGACAAACGGAAATGTCATAAGGTTTTCCAGACTGACCAGTACCGCCTCTTTTTCCAAGGCACGGGGCCTGCCTTCTTCGGGCAGATGTGCCACACGGTCAAATCCGGGGCGCAATATGTCCATCCAGCGGCCCACAAAGCTGGACTTCAATTCCAGCTCGGGCGCGCGTCCACAACACATCTCATGGCAACCCATGACGCCGCCACAGTTCGAATGGCCCAGCACGACGATATGCGCCACCCCCAAAGAGGTGACTGCGTATTCGACCGCAGCCGACGTGCCATGATATTCCCCGTCCGGATTGAACGGCGGCACAAGATTGGCAACGTTGCGGTGGATGAAAAACTCACCCTCATCCGCCCCGAAGATAGAGGTCACATGCACCCTGCTGTCACAGCATGAAATCACCATGGCGCGGGGGTGCTGGCCGGACGCGGCAAGGCGGCGAAACCACGCGCGATTATCTTGATAGGCAGTGGCGCGCCAACCATGAAAACGCTGTACAAGATAGGCTGGCAACGGGCGGGCGTTGATCATCTCGGGCATCCTTTTCAAGTGCTCCCAAGGGTGTATGTTGCAATTGCAGAAAATTCGAGAGGGTAATTTGGTGGAGCTTGAACGGTGGGAAACCTTTTCTTCAGCAAAGGGGGGGCACTGTGATCTTGGGTGAGAATTTAAGATGTGGGTGTGATTATGCAAAAAGTGGTGGCCCTGCGGCCGATAGAACGCGTGCGGCAAGATGGTGAGGCAATTGCGGTCATCTACCGCAATTTGGGTACTACGACCGCCGAACAGATGGTGACGCGCGCGCTTGGTGAATTGGCGCTGACGATGGCAGGCATCGCGGCGCAGGTGAAAAGTCATGAACTGGCCGATCTTGCGCGCCAGTTGCGCAGGTTGCAGCGCATGGGGGAAAACCTTGGCATGGTCAGCCTTGGCCTTGTAGCTGGCGATGCGCGGGCCTGTCTGGACCGCGCCGATACCACCGCCTTCGCTGCCGTCTGGGCGCGGCTGGTGCGGGTGGCTGAACGGTCGCTTGCGTCGGACAAAGGGTTGGCGGACCTGTCAGTTTAAGGTCAGGGTATCAGTAGGCCGGAAGATCCGGCTTGCTTGACGATCCCCTTTCATGCCGAAGGCTGATACCGCGGCGCGTCGAAGAACCCGAAACGCTTAGGGGCTTGCAGGTGGCAATGCAGGGGGTAGGGTCAGGCAGGAAACAATGCCGGATGCCTGACCATGACCCCTGCTTTCGCAGATGCCTCTGCCGCCTCACTGCCCCTGTTTGTCGTGCGCCCGGAAGGTTTGGCCGCGTTCTTGGCGGGCGACGGGGCACCATGGGCAGGCTGGCTGACATCGACTGCGTTTGAGGCGGGCTTGGGCGAGGTGCGCCTGTTGCCCGGGAAAGACGGGATTGCCGGTGCGACCGTGGGCTTTGGCACAGCCAAAGCACGGCGGCGGGGTCGGTTCGGGTTGGCCAAGGCGGTGTCTGTACTGCCGGGTGGGGATTGGCACCTGGTGGGTGATCTGACAGCGGCCGAGGCGTTTGAGGCCGCCCTTGGCTGGCTCCTTGCGTCCTACCGGTTTGACCGCTACCGGCCGGGTAAATCCGCCCCCAACCTGCCGCGCCTGAAAGCGCGCGAAGGCATTGATGCCGCTCGTCTGGTCGCCATGGCGGCGGGCGAGTTTCTGACCCGCGATCTGATCAACACCCCCGCGCTGGATATGGGGCCGGATGAGTTGGAGGCGGCATTCATGGACCTTGCCACCCGCCACGGCGCACAGGCCCTTGTGGTAAAGGGTGACGATCTGACACGCGATTTCCCTATGATCGCGGCCGTTGGGCGTGCCTCGCCCCGTGCGCCGCGCTTGCTGGAATTGCACTGGGGCACTGTTGGGCCTCGGTTGACGCTGGTGGGCAAGGGCGTGTGTTTTGACACGGGTGGGCTGAACATCAAGCCATCGTCGGGCATGCTGCTGATGAAAAAAGATATGGGCGGGGCGGCGACCGTGATGGGGCTGGCGCAGATGATCATGGCGCTGAACTTGCCTCTTCAGTTGCGGGTGCTGGTGCCAGCGGTCGAAAATGTCATAGCGGGCAATGCGCAGCGGCCAAAGGATATCCTGATTTCCCGCAAGGGCCTGACGGTGGAGGTGAATGACACTGACGCCGAGGGGCGGTTGGTGCTGGCCGATGCGCTGGCCTATGCAGACGAAGAACCCTGCGATGCCATCATATCCATGGCGACGCTGACGGGGGCCGCGCGGGTGGCGGTTGGGCCGGATCTTGCTCCCTACTATTGCGACGACGCGGCGCTGGTGGCGGCACTCGAGGCAGGGGCTGCCAGCAGCTTTGACCCTGTCTGGCGGCTGCCCTTCCACGACGCCTATGAACCGGTGATTGAGCCGGGGATTGCCGATCTGGACAACGCCCCCGGCTATGGCTTTGCGGGGTCGATCACAGCCGCCCTGTTCCTGCGCCGCTTTGTAGAAAATGCGCGTTACATGCATTTTGACATTTATGGCCATACTCCCACGGATCAACCCGCCCGTCCCAAAGGTGGTGCCGGGCAGGGCGCGCGCGCAGTGCTCGACGCACTTCCCGCCATGTTGGGGCTATAGAATGGACCGCCGCATCACTCCATTTTCGGGCCGTAAGGCGTTGATGGCGCTGAAAGGCCAAGTAGAGGCCAGTTTCACCGATGGCACACTTATGCAAATCACTGTACCCCTTGCTGACCTGCTGAAATCGCAGGGCGGTGCGCGAGACCGGCAGGTGATCATGGGCGATTCAGTCACCGTGATCGACCATGATCAGGGCCACGCCTTTATTCAGGCGGCGAAGGATGGGTACTGCGGCTGGGTCGTGGAAAGCGCCTTGGGCACCGGCCCCGTGCCGACCCATTGGGTTGCGACCCCCGCAACGCATCTGTACCCCGAACCACGCGTTCAGGCCCGCGAAATTGCGGCACTGACATTGGGCGCAAAGCTGCATGTCACCGCCAGTGACGGTAAATGGGCGCAAACCCCGCATGGTTATATTCCCGCGCCCCACCTGCGCAGCCTGACCGACATTGCCACCGATCCGGTTGCCACCGCCGAGCTGTTGTTGGGCACGCCATACCTGTGGGGCGGCAATTCCCGTGCCGGAATCGACTGCTCTGGCACCGTACAAGCCGCTCTGCTGGCCTGCGGCATTGCATGCCCGGGCGACAGTGATCAGCAGCAATTGCTGGGTCACGCCCTGCCAGATGACGCCCCGCATCAACGCGGCGATCTGGTGTTCTGGAAGGGCCATGTCGCGCTGATCGTCGATGGCACCCGCCTGATCCACGCCAATGGCCATTCCATGTCTGTCGCGTATGAAGACATCGCAGCCTGCATCGCCCGTGTCATCGCCCAAGGCGGCGGCCCGGTCACGGCCCGAAGGCGGCTTTGATGCTTTCATTTTGGCCCAAATATCCTCGGGGTCCGGGGGTGAGCCCCCGGCGGTCAGACCCTAATCCACCGGCCTAATCAACTTTCGCTCCAACACTTTCAGCACGGCATCCAGATCAGGCCCGCGCCGCAGCACCTGACCATCCATCCCGACGACGGCATACATGCCCTGCCGCGCCCGCAGTTTGGGCCGTTTTTCGATGCGGTACAGCGGGTTTTCTGCCGTGCGGCGAAAGATTGAGAACACCGCAAGATCGGCCAGACACGAAATCCCGTAATCCCGCCATTCCCCGGCTGACACCATCCGCCCATACAGCGCAAGGATCCGGCCTAATTCGTGCCGGTCAAAGCTGACCTGCTCATGCATCCGTTCGGACAAGGGAAACGGGGTTGGGGGTTGGACTGTCATAGTCCAAGATTACCCCCTTCGCGCCGCAAATCAAGCAAAGCCCGGGGCGGTGGTCACGATTGCCGCGTCGACGCCCCGCCAGTTGCGCTGCACCGCGTTGAGGCGCTTCATGGCCGCAGGGTGGCTGGCGTCCAGCACCCCCGCCCGCACCAGCAAGGCGGTGATCGCGGCCTCGGCCCCGCGCGTGCCGCCATCAACGATCTTTAGCGCCATGCCAAGCCCCTGTTCTGGCAGGATCGCTACAAACACCGCCTCAGCCCCGGTCTTGATCGCAACCCGGCCCCCCATGGCGCGCATCAGTTCCGTGCAGGCGCGGCCTTCGCCCGCCACCAATGCCGGATGTGTGGCCATCGCACGGGTCAGGCGGTGCATTGCCTGTTCGCGCACTGACCCTGTATCGCGGGCAGTGGCAAAGCCAGCCATGGCATGGGCCAATCCGCCGATGGATACCGCGAAATTCGGCGCGGAACAGCCGTCGATGCCGTGGCCCGCGACGGATTCGGCCGTCACCTCCTCGGTCGCGGCCAGCACCGCCTTTTGCACGGGGTGATCCAGTTCGACATAATCGGCGTGACCGCCCAGATGCTTGTTCAGCGTCAGGAACCCAGAGTGTTTGCCCGAACAGTTGTTATGGATCTGGCAAGGGGCGTCATGCGCAAGGATCAGCCCATCACGGGCGTCTTTGTCATAGGGTTCATGTGCGCCGCAGCGCAGCGCAGCCTCGGTCAGCCCCAGATCGCCCAGCCAACGGGTCACCATTTCAGTATGCACAGCCGCGCCCTGATGGCTGGCGCAGGCAAGAGCCACTTGCGCATCCGTCAGACCCGCAGCCGCCGCAGCACCGCTTTCCAGCAGGGGCAGGGCCTGGATCATCTTGCATGACGACCGCGGGAAGATCACCGCAGCGGGGTCGCCCCAGGCATCGACGATGCCGTTTGCGTCACAGATCACCGCATGGCCCAGATGACTGCTTTCCAGCAACCCGCCGCGCCACAATTCAGCCATAGGAACAGGGCCTGCCATGATAATCTTCCCTCACAGATGCGCGATTTTGTGCCCATGGGGCTTTCGCGGAATGGTGTTTTTGCGTACAGAGGATTATCGGGTTCACCAGTCCCATGCCACACAAAAAGGCTGCATAGCAGAAAGCAGCCGGGCACGGGCAGAGGCAAAGACGGCTTGGAGGCTGCGCTAGACATGACATCCCACTTTGGTCGCGCTGTTGGCGCCGCCTGTTTCGCCCTTATCGCCAGCGGTGCTGTGGCGCAGGAATCCACCAACCGTGTCGCCACCATGACCGATTGGAACGTATTCACCGAACCGGCAACGGGGGCCGCAGCCGAATGTTGGGGCGTGTCCAAGCCCAAGGAATCTGTCAACACCCGCGACGGTGCCCCGGTGTCGGTGCGGCGCGGCGACATCTTGCTGTTTGTAACCTTCCGCCCCGGCAAACCCGGCGAGATTTCATTTTCCGGCGGCTATCCTTTTGCGCCCGGATCGACGGTGGATCTGGCCATCGACGGCACCACGTATCAGATGCTCACCGATGCTGAATGGGCCTGGCCTGCCAGTACCGCAGATGATGCCACGCTGTTGGCCGCGTTGAAAAAAGGCACCACGGCGGTGCTGTCGGCACGTTCGGGTAAAGGCACCCAAACAAAGGACACCTTTAGCCTGCGCGGCTTTACCGCCGCGATGGAAGATGCGGGCAAACGCTGCCAATAAGGCTGCTTTGACGATTATTTGTGCGCCCCGGCCTTTGGTCGGGGCGTTTTTAATTTGGTCGCATTCCGTTTTTGCAGCAAACCCCCTATATGATGCAGAGCCATCCAGGACCGCCACCCATGACAATGCTTTCTGCCCCGATCACCCAAGACGTGCTGACCCTGCCGCGCAAACTGGCAGAGGGGGGCAAGATCAACCTCGTCGGACTGACCCGCGACGCGCTGCGCGCTGCGCTGATCACTGCAGGCACCCCGGAACGGCAGGCGAAAATGCGGGTGGGGCAGGTCTGGCAGTGGGTCTATCATTGGGGCGTGCGCGACTTTGCCGCGATGACCAATCTGGCGAAGGATTATCGCGCCTTGCTGGCTGACCATTTCGTTATTGAAATTCCCGAGGTGGTGACACGCCAAGTGTCAACCGATGGGACCCGCAAATATCTGGTGCGCATTGCGGGCGGGCATGAGGTTGAGGTGGTGTACATACCCGAGACGGACCGGGGAACGCTGTGTATCTCCAGCCAAGTCGGTTGCACCCTGACGTGCAGTTTCTGCCACACCGGCACCCAGAAACTGGTGCGTAATCTGACGGCGGCAGAGATTGTGGGGCAGGTCATGCTGGCCCGCGATGATTTGGACGAATGGCCTGAACAGGGCGCGCCCAACACGGGTACCCGGTTGGTGTCGAACATTGTGCTGATGGGCATGGGCGAGCCGCTGTACAACTTTGAAAACGTGCGCGACGCGATGAAAGTGGTGATGGACGGTGAAGGGATTGCCCTTGGCCGTCGCCGCATTACCCTGTCCACATCTGGCGTGGTGCCGGAAATCGCCCGCACCGCCACTGAAATCGGGTGTTTGTTGGCTGTGTCTTTCCACGCCACTACAGATGAGGTTCGTGACCAACTGGTGCCGATCAACAAAAAATGGAATATCGCGACCCTTCTGGACGCGCTGCGCGATTACCCCGGGTTATCCAATTCCGAGCGGATCACCTTTGAATATGTGATGTTGGATGGGGTGAATGACAGCAAGGAAGACGCGCACCGCTTGGTGGACCTGCTGCGCGGCATTCCGGCCAAGGTGAACCTGATCCCGTTTAACGAATGGCCGGGGGCACCTTACAAACGGTCCAGCGGCAACCGCATCCACGCCTTTGCCGACATCATCTACAATGCGGGCTACGCCAGCCCCATCCGCACCCCGCGTGGCGAAGACATCATGGCGGCTTGCGGACAATTGAAATCGGCAACCGAAAAACTGCGCAAATCGGCGCGTGCAAATTGACCAGTTTCCAGAACGCGCGCGCCGTGGCATTGTGCCACCGTAAGCGGGGTACAATGCCATCAAACAAGGCACGGCACAAAAAGCCGGACGCAACAAATCAGGCACAGGCTTAAGGGCACATCCATGAAATTCGAAAAGATCGCCTCGGAGAGGCAAAGCCGGTCTGCGCGTGAATGGGTGCAGGTGCTTGCGAAATACCGCGAGCCATCTACCCGCCGCAGCATCATGGAACTCGTGGTCACGCTGGTGCCCTTTGTGTTCCTGTGGGCCATGGCTTGGGCCTCGCTATCGGTCAGCTATTGGCTGGCCTTTGGGATTGCTGTGTTGAATGGCGCGTTTCTGGTCCGGATTTTCGTGATCCAGCATGATTGCGGCCACGCGTCCTACTTTACCAACCGCAAGGTGCAGGATTGGGTCGGGCGCGCGCTTGGTGTGCTGACCCTGACCCCCTATGATGTATGGCGGCGGACCCATTCGATTCATCACGCGCATCACGGTGATCTTGATCAGCGCGGCATCGGTGACGTGCTGACCCTGACGGTCGAAGAATACCGCGCCCGCAGCCCGTTTGGACGATTCATGTACCGGCTGTACCGTCACCCGCTTGTGCTGTTCGTGCTGGGCCCCAGCTATCTGTTCATCCTGCAAAATCGCCTGCCCCTTGGCCTGATGAACCAAGGCTGGCGCTATTGGACTTCAGCGATGGGGACCAACGCGATGATTGGCATCATTCTGGGGCTGATCATCTGGCTGGGGGGGCTGATGCCAGTGCTGCTGATCTATCTGCCGACCTCGGTGATCGCAGCGACCATTGGCGTCTGGCTATTTTACGTGCAGCACCAATTTGAAGAAACCCACTGGTCCAAGGGCGAGGACTGGCAGTTGCACGAAGCAGCACTGATCGGATCATCGCATTACGTACTGCCGCGCCCACTGGCTTGGCTGACGGCCAACATTGGCATCCACCATGTGCACCACCTGTACAGCCGTATACCGTTCTACCGCCTGACCGAAGTGTTGCGCGACCATTCAGACCTTGCGCAGGCTCAGCGCCTGACGATTCGCGAAAGTCTGAATTCGGTGCGCTTGCATCTGTGGGATGAAAACCGCAAACGCCTGCTGTCGTTTGCGGAAGAACGCCGCCTTTACGGCGCGGCCTGAGCGGTATCTGCCTTCTGCATCGCGTCTTCACCGGACGCCTCCGCCGGAACTGGCATCTCTGGTTCCGGCGTTTTCGTTTCCGGCATAGCTGCCAGTCGGAACAACAGCGGGTTCACAAGGATAGAGATCATCGCCCCCGCCACCACCAGATCGCGGGCATCGGCGGGGACGATGTCCATATCTGCGCCCATCACGATCAGGATGAAGGAAAACTCGCCGATCTGCGCAAGACTGGCGGCAATGGTCATGGAGGCATGCCGATCCTGCCCAAACGCCCGCATCAAGCTATAAGCCGCCGCCGACTTGACACCGATGATGATCAGCACCGTCACCATCAGTGAAAACGGCGCGGTCCAGATGATCGATGGATTGAACAGCATGCCCACCGACACAAAAAACAGCACCGCAAACGCATCGCGCAGCGGCAGGGTTTCCTTCATCGCCTGTGCAGACAGGGTGGACCCGGCCATTACCATGCCGGCAAAGAACGCCCCCAAGGCAAAGGACACGCCGAAAATTGCGGACGAGGCCAAGGCCACACCCAAGGCCACTGACAGTACCGACAGGCGGAACAATTCTCGCTGACCGGTGTGGGCGGTGTAGTGCAAGAGCCAAGGGATCACTTTGCTGCCAAGTGTCAGCATGATCGCCACGAAGGCCGAGATTTTCAGGGCCGTGATCGCCAGCGTGGCCCCGATGGTGCCAAAGCCCATCTGGGCCACTTCGGCAGTTTCACTGTCAACCGGCTGCGCATCGCCGCCCAGAAGGCCCGACAGCGGCGGGATCAGCACCAGCGCTATCACCATCACCAGATCTTCGACGATCAGCCAGCCGACGGCAATCTTGCCGCGTTCCGTTTGCTCCAGCCCATGTTCCTGCAACGCGCGCAGCAGCACCACTGTGGATGCAACCGACAGCGACAACCCAAAGATCACCCCGGCCCCGATGCCCCATCCAAGCAACGACGCAAGCCCGATGCCTGCCACGGTCGCAACCGCGATTTGCACGATGGCCCCTGGAATGGCGATGGTCTTGACGGCGATAAGGTCGCGCATTGAAAAGTGCAGGCCCACCCCGAACATCAGCAAGATAACACCCATCTCCGCCAGTTGTGCCGCCAGATCCTGATTGGCCACATATCCCGGTGTGAACGGTCCGATCACGACGCCTGCCATCAGATAGCCTGCAATCATCGGCAGCTTGAAACGGTGCGCAATCAGACCGAAAACAAAGGCAAGCCCCAGACCAACGGCGATGGTGGTGATAAGAGGGGTGTCATGGGGCAATGCGACGTCCGTTCAAAATAAGTTTTCCCTAAACTAAGGCCTGATCGGGGGGATGCAACCACTATGCCACCCATGGCTGATCACAGATTTAGGTTCAGTCTTTCAATATGTTACCAAATCCATCCTGCACTCTGCGTTGACCTCTGCCACAGGCCTGCTACCCATTGGCGCATGAGCTTGCCCATCCTGACCAACACCGCCGCCCGCCGTCTGTTTCTGGACGCCCATGCGCTGATCGAGGCACCCACAGGCGTGGCCACGGGGCAGGCGCTGCACGCCCTAATCGACCGCATCGGGTTTGTGCAGGTGGACAGCATCAACATTGTCGAACGTGCGCACCACATGATCCTGTTTGCACGTCGACAGACTTATCAGCCCGCCGCGTTGTCGCGGTTGCTGGAACGCGACCGAAGTTTGTGGGAACACTGGACGCATGATGCCTCTATCCTGCCTGCGGCTCTGTTCCCACATTGGACGCACCGGTTTGCGCGGGACCGCACCCGGCTGGTGGCCCGGTGGCAAGGCTGGCAGCGCGCGGGGTTTGAGACCAAGTTTGACGAGGTGCTGCGCCGGGTCGCTGACCATGGCCCGGTGTCGTCGGCAGATGTGGGTGAGGGCGAGGCGCGAGGGTCTGGTGGCTGGTGGGACTGGCACCCGTCCAAAGCCGCGCTGGAATATCTTTGGCGGGTGGGCGCGCTGTCCGTCACCCGTCGCGACAGTTTCCGCAAGGTTTATGACCTGACCGAACGGGTTTTGCGCACCGAACACCGTACCCTGCAGATGACCGAGGCTGAGACGGTTGAGTGGGCTTGCACCACGGCGCTGGACCGGCTGGCCTTTGCCACCTCAGGGGAATTGGCCGCCTATTGGAACGCCATAACGCCCGACGATACGCGACAGTGGTGCGCAGATGCCCTGCGCGACGGGCGTATTACTGAGGTATTTGTGCAGGGGGCCGATGGGGCTTTGCGCAAATCCTTTGCCCGTCCCGAAACCTTGACTGCAGACCCACCCATCCCCAGCACCCGCCTTCGCATCCTGTCCCCCTTTGATCCGGCGCTGCGCGACCGCAAGCGCGCCGAACGGCTGTTCGGTTTCTTCTACCGGATCGAGGTTTTCGTCCCCGAATCCAAACGCCAGTATGGTTACTATGTCTTCCCGGTCCTGGAAGCAGACCGCCTTATTGGCAGGATAGATGCCAAGGCGTACCGTAGCGATCAGACCCTTCGTGTCCGCGCATTCTGGCCCGAGGCGGGTATATCAACGGGCGCAGGCAGACTGGCGAAACTGGACGGCGCGTTGCACAAACTGGCGGTGTTCGCGGGGTGCGAGCGGGTGGAATATCTACCGGGCTGGCAGCGCGAGGCCATGGCCCCCATCCCCTTTGCGTAAATGCCTCAGCCGATGCATCAATACGCCGATTGCAGTTCCATCCCTTCGGGCCAACGGATCACGGTATCCAGTCGCACTTCGCGCGCCTCTCCCGCAGCCAGAGTGAATTCCCATGCCAGTATCCCGCGCTGCCCGTCCACGTCGGCCTCGACCGGGGCGGGGTCGGCGGTAAAGGTCACTTCCAGATCTTCCTGTTCAGAATAGGGCACCAGATCCATCAGCCGCACGGGCCAGCTTTCCGTCCCAAGGTTTTCCACCTTCAGCACGGCGGTTTCTTCAATCTGGGTCGATTTTGTCAAAATACCACGGTCACCTTCGGCGCGGGTGGGCATATCGCGGGTCAGGCGTAAGGTTTCGATCGGGCCAAAGGCAAGGTCTGCCTCATCACCCGGTGCGATCTTTTCCAGCCAAGTGCCGCCGACCAACACCCCGTCGCGCATCAGATAGGCGTTGCCGGGCAGCAAAATCTCGCCGCTGGTGTTGGTGAAATGCGCCATCAGATAGGCCGTGGCATCCATGCGCGGTACTGCGCGGGCCTGAATTTCGGGGGCAAGGGTGATCTCATCCAAGGCCAGACGCAATTCTTCAACCCCGCCAGCCACATCGACCGCCCTGGGATAGTGGTACACGACCACATCGCCCTCCAGCATCGTCGCAGCCTCCACCACTTCCGGCTCCATCACCGGCTCGGCGATACCACCCTCCATATCCGCCCCTGCCATGGCCCCGACCCGCTTGGCCATTTCATCTTGCGGCTCGGCGATCCGGCGCAGTTCAGGCCATAGCCTAGACGGTTCCGCCTGTTCAGAAGGCTGTGCTGTGGAAAGTGTCAGATCCACACCGGCCCAATCTTCGCCGGATGACTGGCTGACCAGAACCCCGCGCGCAATGGCCAGGCTGGGTGTGCCTGCCCGCGTCAGTTTCAGATCATAGACCGGACGCCAGCTGGCATCGGCAATGAAATGTGTGACGCGCAGTTCGGCTTTGCCCGCAACTGGCGCGGTTATCGCCACGCTGAGCGCGGCATAATCGGTGTCGGCAGAAGACAAAGCATCATAAGCCGCTTGCGCTGCGGTCACGGCGTTTTCGGCGTCTGTCACGGCTTCGGTGGCGGGCCAAAGGTCAACTTGAGCAGTAATCACCGACTGGCGGGCCGCCAGCACTTCGGCCCCGATCATCCGCGACAGGGCTTGGAGGGTGTCCGGGTTTGCCGCGTCCGGCAGGGGGCCACCCATACCGCGCAGAAACGCCACTTGTGCTTCGGCGGCCTCAATCCGGGCACGAATGGTATCGGCGGCGGCAGTGGCGTCGCGCAGGCTGGCTGTCGCAGTGGCCAGCGCGGCCTTGGCGGCTATTTGCGCCGCAGTGAGAATGTCCTCGCGCGGCGGC
>JANNNF010000150.1:0-9200 GCA_031398405.1 Rhodobacterales bacterium
GCTTGGGTGCCGGATATCCCATGCTCGATCTGGCCTAACTGTGCCGCCATATCCGCCTTGAGTGTGATAACGGTCTTCAACTCGTCCTTGGCACCTGCCACCGCTTCGGCCACCTTGAACGCTTCCTGATTGATTTCAACAAGCTTGGCCCCTGCCTGTGCCAAGACTTTATCGGCGACCGCAGCGTCCTTTTGCATCTGCCCGATTTTGCGTTCAAGGATTTCGCTCGCGCTCTACTTCGGCCATTTCCCGGTTCATGCGGGCTTCACTTTCCTTGGCGTCCTTTGCCGCCTGAATACGGGCTTTCCGAATCGCGGACTCGGACAGCGCACGTGCGTTTTCCAAGATGGCGTTGGCCTGATCTTTCGCCGATGCAATGATCTGCTGGGCCAGCGAACGACCCTGGCCGCCGATGTTGCCTGTTGGTCAGGCGAAAGGATGCAGACGCAGCAAGATGGCAACCGGCTGACAAAGGATATTGAATGGGCCGATATGGATCTCGATGTAGCGGTTAATCGTTCCGTCAATCACTCAGGGCGCATCGAGGCGGTCGTGGCGCAGCGCGGCAATAAAGGTCTGGGTCCGCCAGTGGCCGAAGGGCGTGTGACAGACCAGCCTTTCCCCGCGCGGGGCCCATCCGGTGGTCTTGGCCATGCTGGTCTTGAGGGAAGTTTCGTCAATAAAGCGGATCTGCGCCAGCATGTTGGCCATAAAGGGATCCGCCCCCGCGCCGCCAGTAGCGTGCCAGCCTGTGTGCCCGGGTCTTGCCAGCCACACCGTCCTTGCACGGTTAGCGTCCCGACAGAAAGCCTGAAGACCGACCAAAATGTGGGTGCACCCCCAATCATTCGGCCCGGCACAGGTCCAGATACGGACTTTGCAGCTTGTCACACGCCGGCAGATGCTATTCCCGCTGCAGTGAGGTGTAGCGCGGCAGGCCGTTGCGAGCCAAATGTGTACATCGCTTATCGCCCCGCGGCTTTCGCTCGCGCAAAGCGAGAATAGCGTTCGGCAGGGCGCGCCGGGCACGATTGACGCGGAGGTTTTGCGGAACTGTCATGGCAGGGTCACGCAACACCCCTAGCGATGGCCAGACGGATTTGAGGAGAATGACGATGACCCCCGACCTGCCGGTGATCGGCGCTGCGCTGAGCGTTCCCGAACTTGCCACCTACCGCGACTGGGTGCTGGAAAAGCACCGCGACGTGGAATTGCAGTCGTTCCACACCGCCGAAGTGCTGAACGGCGACTGGGCTCCGATAGCCGAAGAGGCGCGGCGGCTGCTGGATGGTTATCAGGGGCGGCTGGGGATTCACGGGCCGTTCTGGGGCTTTACGGTCGACAGCATGGACCCCGATGTCCGCGCGGTGGTGCGAAAGCGGATGACCCAGGGGCTGGACGTGTGCGAGGCGGTGGGGGCCACGCAGATGGTCATTCATTCGCCCTTCACCACTTGGGATTACAATAATCTCGACATGATGGAGGGGGCGCGGGACAAGCTGTTCACCAACACGCATCTGACGATGGACCCCATCGTCGCGCGGGCCGAAAGCCAAGGTGTGACGCTGGTGATGGAGAACATTGAGGACATCGACCCGCTGGACCGCAGGCGGCTGGTGGAAAGCTTCGGCTCGCCGGCGATGAAGCTGTCAATCGACACCGGGCATGCGCAATACGCCCATGGCAGCACGGGCGCGCCGCCGGTGGATTACTTCGTGCGGTTGGCGGGCGAGATGCTGGATCACATCCACCTGCAGGACGCCGACGGTCATGCCGACCGGCACTGGGGACTGGGCGAGGGCACGATCCTGTGGACGTCCGTGTTCCGGGCCATCGGCGAGCTGCCGGTCAAGCCGCGCTTGCTGATGGAACTGCGTGACAAGGCCCATATCCCCTCGTCGATGGCCTACCTCGCCGAGCGGGGCCTCGGGCAATGACGCTGAAATTTCTGGTCATCAGCGACCTGCATCTTGTGCCCGAGGGTCAGACCTCGATGACGCTCGACACCGCCGCCCGGCTGGAGGCCTGCGTCGCGACCATAAACGCGCGCTATTCCGATGCGGATTTCGTGGTGGTGGCGGGCGATCTGGCTGATCTTGGCGAGGAGGCGGCCTATCTGCGACTGCAGGCCTTGCTGCAGCCGCTGGCTATCCCGGCCTATGTGACGCTTGGCAACCACGACGACCGGCCGACCTTTCTGCGGGTGTTCGGGGCGGAGTGGGCGGATGAGACCGGCTGCGTCAACCATGTGATCGACGCCAAGGGCTACCGGGTGATCGTGCTCGACTCCTCGGAACCCGGACGGGTCGACGGAGTGCTAGAACCGGGGCAGATCGACTGGCTGCACCTGCGGCTGGCCGAGGCGCAGGACCGCCCGGTGATCGTCGTGCTGCACCATAACGCGAACGCGCTGCACATCGCGGCCGACAAGATCCGGCTGCTGGACGACACGCCCTTCATCGCGGCGCTGAAGACGCATCCAGACATCCGGCAGGTCATCGCGGGGCATGTCCACCTGACCTCGACCGCGATCTACCACGGCATCCCCTTCACCACGCTGGCGGGGGGCCACTATTCCGTCAGCTTCAACGTCGACGCGCCCGACCAGCCGTTCCGCGCGCTGACCGGGCCGGGGCAGATGGCGGTGCTCGTTGGCCTCCCGCATGTAACGACCGTGCTCTTCGAGGATTTCCTCGACGGAAACCAGGTGATCGCCCGGATCACCGACTGACATTTCACCAAGTCATTGTTGCCAAACTTTCAACGATGCCCCCATCGCCCCGTGCGTTGGGGGCTATTTGCCGTCCTGCCCGAAAATGCAGGTTTCACGGCATTCCCGCGTCACAGGCCCGTTACCGAATGGCAATCGAAACGTCGCCAGAGTGTCGAAGGATTGTCAACCAACCCGATTATCCGGACCACGGGCTCGCAATCTCTGCGAGGTCACCAACGGGAGATTGACATGAACCGGACGATGACAAACGTCGCAGCGCTCGGCCTGGCCCTGGTCGGCTCGGCCGCCGCAGCGGAAAAAGTGAAGTTCGAATACTGGTACGGCCTGACCGGCGACCTGGGCGCCGTCGTTGCCGAGACCTGCAACCGTTTCAACGCGTCGCAGGCCGAGTTCGAGGCAGTCTGCGTGGGCCAGGACGGATATGAAAAGGCCGTGCAGAATACCATCGCCGCCTTCCGCGCCGAAAAGCACCCGACGCTGCTGCAGTCATTCGACGCCGGCACCGCCGACCTGATGTTGTCGGGCGAGTTCTACCCGGTCACAAAGCTGATGGCCGACACTGGCGTGACTGTCGACTGGTCTGACTACTTCCCGGGCATCGCCAACTACTACTCGTCGTCCAAGGGCGAATTCTTCTCGATGCCTTGGAACTCCTCGACCCCGGTCTACTATTTCAACAAGGACCACTTCGCCAAGGCCGGCATCACCGAAGCTCCGCTGACCTGGGAAGGCCTGGAAGCCGCCCTCGTCAAGCTGAAGGACTCCGGCCAGGCCTGCGGTCTGGCCTATGCCCCGTCGTCGTGGATCGACCTCGAGCAGTTCTCGATGGCGCACAACGTGCCGGTCGCGTCGAACAACAACGGCTATGACGGCCTGAACACCGAGCTGCTGTTCAACACCACTCTGCACGTCAAGCACATGGAAAACATTCAGCGCTGGATCACCGACGGTGTCGCGATGATCCGCACCCCCGCCGCCGGCAAAAGCTCGCGCGACAGCTTCGTCGAAGGCGAATGTTCAGTGTTCTTTTCGTCGATCGCCGACCACAACACCGTGCACAAGCTGAAGCCGAGCTTCGCCTGGGACGTGCAGATCATCCCGACCTACGAGGGTGTCGAGCGTCACAACACCGTCGTCGGCGGGGCCTCGCTGTGGGTTCTGTCGGGCAAGACTCCCGAGGAATACAAGGCCGCCGCGACCTATCTGGCTTTCCTCGCGACCAAGGAAGAACAGCAGTTCCTGCTGGAAAACTCGGGCTACATCCCGGTCACCAAGTCGACCTATGAAGCGCTGAAGGCCGACGGCTTCTACGCCGCCGAGCCCTACGTCAACCGCGACATTGCGATGAAGTCGCTGACCTTCACCGAGCCGGGCCCACTGACCCGCGGCATCCGTCTGGGTGGCATGATCCAGATCCGCGCCGAGTGGACTGCCGAGGTCGAAGCCGCTCTGGCCGGCCAGAAAACAATGAAAGAAGGGCTGGATACAGCGACCACCCGTGGCAACGACATCCTCGCCCGCTTTGCCAAGACCTACGAAGGCAAGTCCTTCCCGTAAGCGCAGCTGAATCAACGGGCGCGGCAACCCCTGCCGCGCCCGCCCTTTACCGGAGAGTCTGATGCGCCGCGCCTATTTCAAGTTCAGCTGGATCGCCGTGGCCCTGCTGGCCCCGCAACTGCTGATCATCTTCGTCTTCTTCTACTGGCCCTCGGCGCAGGCGCTGTATTGGGCCTTCACGCTGGAACAGCCCTGGGGCGGCGGCAACACCTGGGTCGGGTTCGAGAATTTCCAGAACGTGCTGTCAGACCCCTACTATTGGGGCTCGGTGCGGGTATCAGTGATCTATGCGGTTGCCACCACCATTCTGGCGATGGGCATGGCGCTTATCCTCGCGCTCTTCGCCGACCGGCAGCTGGCGGGCTACCGCGCCTACCGGGTCGGCCTGATCTGGCCCTATGCCGTGGCCGCCCCTGCAGTGGGCCTTTCGTTCCAGTTCGTGTTCAATCCGGGCGCGGGAATCTTTTCTTACCTTAACACGCTGTCGCCGGGAGTCTGGGACCCATCGGTTTACCCGTGGCAAGCGATCACCTCGATCGTCATCGCGGGGGCATGGAAGCAGGTCGCCTACAGCTTCATTTTCTTTCTGGCCGCGTTGCAGGCCATCCCCCGCAGCCTGTCCGAGGCCGCCGTCATGGACGGCGCGCGCCCGATGCGCCGGATGATCGACCTGCAACTGCCGCTGCTGACGCCGACCTTCTTCTTTCTTCTGGTCATCAACATTACCGACAGCTTCACCGACAGTTTCGGCATCGTTGACACGCTGACCGGGGGCGGGCCATTCCGGTCGACCGACCTGATGGTCTACAAGATCTACACCGACGGCTTCCGCAGCCTCGACTACTCGGGGGCGGCCGCGCAAGCCATCATCCTGATGCTTCTCGTCATGGCGCTGACTTTCGTTCAGTTCCGTTACATCGAGCGTCGCGTTCACTATACCTAGGGGCCCCCATGATTGAGCGCACGCCGTTTCTGAACATCGCCACCCATGTGATCCTGCTCAGCGGGCTCGTCATCATCATCGTGCCGATCTGGCTGACGTTCGTCGCAGCCACGCTGACACTGCAGGACGTCAACAGCGCGCCGATCGAGTTGTGGCCGAGCGACCAGCTTTGGATCAACTTGCAAGAGGCCTGGCGGCTATCGGACTTCGGCACCAAGTTCCTGAATACGCTGATCGTGGCCACCAGCGTAGTGGTGGGCAAGATCACGCTGGCCTGTATCACCGCCTTTGCGCTGGTGTTCTTCAACTTCCGCGGACGGATGGTGATCTTCTGGATGATCTTCATCACCCTGATGCTGCCACTCGAGGTGCGCATCGTGCCGACCTATGCGGTCGCTGCCAACGCGCTGTCGCCATTCCAGACCATCATGGACGTGATCGGCCTCACCTGGTTGATCGCCACGCTGGCGGGCATCGAAGTGGCGCTGGAATGGAACCTTCTAAACTCCTACACCGGGCTGATCCTGCCGCTGGTCGCCACTGCCACCGGCACTTTCCTGTACCGGCAGTTCTTCCTGACCATTCCGGACGAGCTGGTCGAGGCAGCCCGGATGGACGGCGCGGGCCCGCTGCGCTTCTTGTGGGATGTGCTGATCCCGCTGTCGAAAACCAACATCGCGGCGCTGGCGACGATCATGTTCGTCTATGCCTGGAACCAGTATCTCTGGCCGCTTCTGGTGATCACCGACCGCGCAAATTATGGCCTCGTGGTGGTGCAGCTGTCGGACCTGATCCCCGACCAGCTGACCACCGGGGGCGGCACGCCGACCTGGCATCTGGCGATGGCGGCGACGCTGGTCGTGATGCTGCCGCCGATCGCGGTCGTCGTCCTCATGCAGCGCTGGTTCGTGCGCGGCCTTATCAACACCGATAAATAGGAGCCTTCCATGGCCAAGATTTCCTTTCGCGACGTGCGCAAGTCCTATGGCAAGGATCAGGTGGTGCATGGGGTTAACCTCGAAATTGCCAATGGCGAGTTTATCGTGATCCTCGGGCCGTCGGGCTGCGGCAAGTCCACCCTATTGCGGATGATCGCCGGTCTGGAAGGGATCACCTCCGGACAGATCGCCATTGCCGACACAGTGGTGAATGACCTTGAACCGCGCGAGCGGGGCTGTGCGATGGTCTTCCAGAACTACGCACTCTATCCGCACATGACGGTGGCCGAAAACATCGGATACGCGCTGAAGGTCGCGGGCGTGAAGAAATCGGAACGGCTGGAGAAGGTCGCTCGGGTCGCCGCCTCGGTCGGCCTTGGCGACTATCTCGACCGCCGCCCCGGCCAGCTCTCGGGCGGCCAGCGCCAGCGGGTGGCTATGGCCCGCGCCATCATCCGCGAGCCGCGCGTGTTCCTGTTCGACGAGCCGCTGTCGAACCTCGACGCCAAGCTGCGGGTCCAGATGCGCCACGAAATCCGCCGCATCCACAACCGCATTGCCGCGACCTCGGTCTTTGTGACCCATGACCAGCAGGAAGGCATGACGCTGGCCGACCGGCTCGTGGTGATGAACAAGGGCGTGATTGAGCAGGTCGGCACCCCGGCCGAAGTCTATGACCAGCCCGCCTCGAGCTATGTCGGCGGCTTCATCGGATCACCGGCGATGAACTTTTTGTCAGGCCAGGTGGACCGCGTCACGTCGTCGGTCAAACTCGCGAGCGGCGACCGGATCGAGATTGCCCCCGCCATCGCCACCCGCCACCACGGCAAGCTGGTTCAGATCGGCATCCGGCCCGAGGCGATGACGATGGTCCCCGCAGGCACTGGCACGCTGGACGCCACCTTCGAATTCGTCGAGGAACTGGGTGCAGGCCGGCTCTACCACCTGATGTTCGAGGACCTGACCCTCGCCGTTCTGGCGTCTGACCGCCAGTCGCTGACCCCCGGTGCGCCGGTGGGGTTGCACATCCCCGCCCCAGCCGTTCATCTGTTCGACGCCGATACCGGCAAACGAGTCGAGGCGGCCCCCTTGGCGGTTGTGGAACAGGTGTTCGCATAAGACTGGCTTTGATGTCGCCCAACCTCGGGACGTCCCTCCTGATGATTGCGGCCTTCGTGATCTTCTCTGCGATGGCGATCCTCGCCCGCGCGATCAGCGACGACATTCCGGTGATCCAGCTGGTGCTGATCCGGCAAGCGCTGTCGATGGTGCTGCTGGTCCCGCTGTTTTGCGGCAACACGCGGATATCGCTCGGCCGAAGCGGCTGGGCCTGCACGCCCTGCGCGGGGTGACGTTGGTAGGGGGGATGGTGTGCGGGTTGTCCTAGGTGATCCTGATCCTGCTGGACGACGCGACCGCCATCAAACGTCTCTTTCAGACTCTGTGACTGGCCGACGAGCTACTGCATGTTCGCATGACAAAGCCGTCCTCGGTGGAAGCAATGGAGACCATGACCTCTGTCAATTCCGCGAGGTCGGTCAGGTGGGTGCCGCCGCAAGGCATGGCGATTTCAGCCCCGTTCAGGCGGGTTGACCAGAGGCGGCGGTCGGCAAGGGGGCCCTCTGCCGGGGAGATCCGGATCGGGGCCGGGGTTGCCAAAAATCCCTGCAGCGCCTCATTCATCTCAGCCGCGCGCGCGGGTAGGTCTGCAAGGAAACCCGCCGCATCAAACCCCTTTTTCCGCAGCGATTTTCCAAGCCGGTAGTAGTCGGTCGAGGCGTCTGCGCTGATCTCGGAGCGCGTCACGGCCGCCTTATCGAGGTTAGGGGCGCCAAGGCTGTCGGGGTCTTGCGGGTCCTTGCTCCAAAAGCCTGCAGCCACCCGGTTCAACGCCAGCGCCGAGAGGTGGACACCGGTGTGTTGCAGGGACAAGGCGGCGCGAAAGGTCGCGTCGACCACTAGCGTCACGGCCTTGGTCGTGGGGGCAGCCTTGGTCACATGTAGCACGACCGAGGTCAGATCGGGGTCTGATCGTTTCAAAGCCCGCGCCTCTTCGCCCACCGACAAAAGCCCGGTTCGCCAATTCAAAAGACCCTCGCGGCTGTCCAGCACACTCAGCCGATCAGCGCCACAAATCAGCCAGCCGCGGTCGCCGGGTTGATCCGGCCAAGACAAGCTGACCGGGTGGAAGGGGCTGCGGTCGGTCACAACAAGCCACTCTCCCGCAACTTCGGCAGTAAAAACTACCAAAGCGGCCTCATGCAGACTGCCGCCTGCGAAAGTTACCACCGTTCCTTCGACGCCTTCGGTCTGCATATTCATCTAGCCCTCCTAGCCTTTGGCTGCGCGCAAGTAGTTGTAAACGCTGGCCCGGCTCATCTGCAACACGCGCGAGACGTAGGCCGCTGCATGCTTGCCGCCGAAGGCACCGTCTGCGGCAAGCTCGCCCACCAATTGCAGCCTCTGCGCCCGGCTGAGGTCAGCAATCACAACACCGTTCCGCGCGGTCCAGGCATGGACATACTGGTTGATACGCTCGTGCCAATCCTCTTGGAAAAGTACCGCAGGCTGCCCGGCCCCTGTCGGCACGCGGGTCAGGGCAGTCAGCAATTCGATCGCCGATTGCAGATGCGTCACGTCAAGGTTGATGCAGATCACCCCCACCACACGCCCATCCTCTCGCAGCACCGCGCTTATGGACTTCAGCCGGCGGCCATCGAAGTTCACCTTCTCATAGGGGCCTATCAGCGCGACATCGGGGCGAAAGTCGATTTCGTGCAGCAACGACGGTTCACCCACCTCGCGGTGCGAAAAGGGATTGGCGATGTGTGCCACCGTTTCCGTTGCAAGGTCATGCAACACGACTTCGGCTTGCGGCTGCAAAAGCAGGGCGATGGCATCGCAGAGGGGATAATAGGCGGACAGGGGCATGGCATCTCATCGGGCTTGTTCGAGTTATACCAATATGTATAACTTGGACAAGTTAATCCATGGAGGCGCTATGCTGTCGTCACAAGACCTGAACCGG